>CASECK010000134.1 GCA_949286295.1 uncultured bacterium
ATGTCCACACGCTTCATTCCGGCAATCTGTATCAGATTTTCACCTACGTCAAGAACAAGGATGGGGAGTTTGGCAACAGGCCGCATACGGTTTCCGGGATGCTGCTCTATGCGGCGACGGAGGAGACAATTCAGCCAGATAACACCTACCATATGAGCGGCAACAAAATCAGCGTCCGAACGCTGGATTTAAACAGGGATTTTTCAGAGATTGCAGCACAGCTGAATGCGATAGTAGAAGAACATTTCCAATTGGCTCACCACGGATGGAAAAGTATGTCAGAAGCGGGCAAAGCACACGCATGAGGTTTTATCATCGCTGACGTCTGACCTCCAAGAGAAAGACACGCTGGAAGCGTGTCTTTCTTTTGGAGCATCCGCCCGGCGGGCGGCCGGGGCGGATGGTGCGTTTTAAATAAAGAGAGGCGGAGAAAGAGATGAAAAAATTGGCTCTTTTTCCCAAATGCCTCTTGCATTTTTTGATAAGAGCGAGTAGAATAAAAGCAATGACAGATACAGACGGCAGGATATGGCGGGCGGCCGCCATACCCTT
This sequence comes from uncultured bacterium, assembly GCA_949286295.1. Classification (GTDB taxonomy): domain Bacteria; phylum Bacillota; class Clostridia; order Oscillospirales; family Oscillospiraceae; genus Lawsonibacter. Next base: position 553 of record CASECK010000134.1, read on the forward strand.
ATGTGGGTGGCGGAAGCGCGCGGCATGGCAGCGTTCGTTGCGTCACGGGACTATGAAATCCGTCCCGGCCTGTGTAGTTTGGTCTGGATGGAAAAAATGGCCTTGTGCCTTCGTATGATGTGAAACCAGGGCGGCGCTGTGGGAACACCCAGCGCCGCCCTGCCTGTCTCCGGTGGAGGTCCCCGGGCGGGAAGACGAGAATCTTCAGGCCGGAACTTTGAGTTGTCGAGGGGAGACGGGAACATGAAAAAGCGGATGCTGCCGCTGGCGTTGGCGTTGGCTCTGTGTCTGGGGCTGACGTCCCCGGCCGGGGCGGCCGGCGGCGAAGCGGACGGATACCGCGACAGCGGGAGCGCCGGGATGGCCAAGCTGAGCCAGAAGGAGATCGCGCAGCTTCTGGAGGACAGCCCGCTGGCCCTGCCGGACCAGGTGTTTGAGCAGGGGCCGTCCTGCCGGGCGCCCTATGCGGCGGGCCAGGTGACTACCCTGGCCCTCCAGACTGCCACCAACCGGCTGAACGCCCTGCGCCGGATAGCGGGCCTCCCGGCGGTCCAGCTGGACTTGACCCTGAGCGGCCAGGCCCAGTATGGGGCGGTCCTCATCGCCGCCCGGGGGGAGTTGAGCCACGCCCCCGCCCAGCCCTGGGATATGGACGGCGGCTTTTACCAAAAGGCCTATGACGCCGCCGCCAGCAGTAATCTCTACGCGGGCCTGACCCTGACCACGGCGGTGGACGGGTTCATGAACGACAGCGATGCGGTCAACGTGGGGCAGGTGGGCCACCGCCGCTGGCAGCTGAACCCGGAGATGGGGAAGGTGGGCTTTGGCTACGCCGAGAGCAATACCCTGTACCGCACCTATGTGACGGAGAAAGTATTTGACCAGAGCGGAACCTGCACGGACTATGACTTTGTCTCCTGGCCCGCCTCGGGCAACTTCCCCGCGGACCTGTTCGGTGGGGACGTCGCGTGGAGCGTAAGCCTGAACCCCGGCCGGTACAGCGCGCCCCAACAGTCCGAGCTGACCGTCACCCTCACCCGGGAGAGCGACGGGAAAACCTGGACCTTCCAGGGGAGTGGCTATGCCGCCGCGGACCGCGGAGCGTACTTCCACGTGGACACCAGCAACCGCGGCATTCCCAACTGCATCATCTTCCGCCCGGAGGGAATCGAGCACTATGCGGGGGTCTACACGGTGGAAATCGGCGGTTTGCGGACCACCTCCGGTCAGGCGGCCGGGGCGCTTGCCTATCAGGTGGAGTTCTTTGACCTGGCCAGCCCCAGGGAGGAGGCGCCAGCCCCCGCCGGACAGCCGGAAGGGGCGTAGCTCCCTCTGGGACTGGAGCGCGGCCCTGGGAGGCTTTTTTCAGAGCGTGAAGACAGCCAAACGGCGCGGGCGGCCAGCTTGGCCGCCCGCGCCGCTCCGGTTTTAGAGAACGCAGGAATCGCTCAGGAATTGGCCGCGTCCTCCTGCCCGCCGGTGGGATGTTCTGTCCCCACCCGGGAGATAAGGCCGATGAGTTGCCCGGAGATGACCACAGTGAGCAGGGAGTAGACGATGCGCCCCAGGGGGATGTAGCTCAGGCTGAGCAGCAGGACCACCAGGTCAGAGGCCAGATAGAGCCACTGGAGGTTGACGCCGGTGAGCTTGTTGAGGCCCATGGCCAGCGCGTCGTCGCCGCCGGGGGCGCCCCCGGCCCGCACGCTGATGCCGACCCCCACGCCCACGAACAGCGCTCCGGCCACACAGGCCAGCAGCGGGTACTCCCCGATGGAGGGGAACAGGGGCGGGAAGCGCTCGAAGACGGCGTAGAAGAGGGAAAAGCCGCCCCCGGCGAACAGACTCAGGAAGATAAAACGAAAGCCCAGCACCCGCCATCCGAACAGATAGCACAGGGCGTTGAGCACAAGGCCGGACACCGACGGGGACAGCTCCAGCCAGTGCTGAAGCAGCAGCGTCAACCCCAGCACGCCCCCCTCCGTGACCCCGGAGAAGGAGTGGATGTGGTACAGCCCGAAGGCCAGAATGGCGCTGCCCAGCAGGGTTTGGAGGATGTGCCGGACCTGAGTGGAGGAACGCAAATTAACAAATCCTTTCTGACGTGAAACTCACCGGCCCGTCCGGGCCGGTGAGTGGTATGGTAACATATGGGATGGGGCCTGTCAAGGTCCGTCCGGTGGAGAAAGCCGCCGCGCCCGGATGGGGGCGCGGCGGCTTTCCGGTTTGCCGGGCGGCGGCCTTACAGGCTGTTCAGGAAGCGCAGGAAGGCGGCCCTGCCCTCGGGGGTGCGCTTATAGACGCCGGCGTGCTCCAGCACCTGGGCGAACACCAGCCCGGTCTCCTTCTCCACGATGTCCAGGGCGTTCTCCCGGGTAAAGGTGTACTTGTCCCGGAAGCCCTCTGCCCAGTCGGCGTGCTTTTCGGTCAGCCCGCTGGAGCGCAGGTCCGCTCCGGTAACCAGGGCGTCGGCCACCGCGGCCAGCTCCTCCTTCAGCCGGGCGGGCAGAACGGCCAGGCCCATCACCTCGATAAGGCCGATGTTCTCCTTTTTGATGTGGTGCAGCTGGGCGTGGGGGTGATACAGGCCCAGGGGGTGCTCCGGGGTGGTCAGGTTGTTGCGCAGCACCAGGTCCAGCTCAAACGTCCCCTCCCGCATCCGGGCGATGGGGGTGATGGTGTTGTGGGGGACCCCATCGGTCTGGGCGTAGATGACCGCGGCCTCGTCGGTGTAGTCCCGCCAGGCGGCGAGGATGCGCCCGGCCAGCTCCACCAGCCGCTCGCGCTGGGCGCAGGCGATGCGGATGACCGACATGGGCCACTTGACGATTCCCCCCTGGACGTCCTCGAACCCGGGGAAGGAGAAGGGGGTCTCCACCGGGGCCCTCTCCATGGCGAAGGTGTACCGTCCCCCCTGGAAGTGGTCGTGGGCCAGGATGGAGCCGCCCACGATGGGCAGGTCCGCGTTGGACCCCACGAAGTAGTGGGGGAACTGGGCCACAAAGTCCAGCAGCTTGGCAAAGCAGGCCGGGTCGATTTTCATGGGGACGTGCTCGCGGTTGAGGCAGATGCAGTGTTCGTTGTAGTACACATAGGGGGAGTACTGCAAAAACCACGGGGAGCCGTTGATGGTGATGGGGACGATGCGGTGGTTCTGCCGGGCGGGGTGGTTGACCCGGCCGGCGTACCCCTCGTTGTCGGCGCACAGCTGGCAGCGGGGGTAGCCGGAGGCGGGCAGGTCCCGGGCGGCGGCGATGGCCTTGGGGTCCTTCTCCGGCTTGGAGAGATTGATGGTGATGTCCAGCTCCCCGTATTCCGTGGGGGCCTTCCACTGCATATCCCGGGCGATGCGGTCCCGGCGGATGTAGTTGGTGTCCTGGCTGAACTGGTAATACCAGTCGGTGGCCTTTTTCGGGCTGTCCCGGTACAGGGCCTGGAAGTGCTCGATGACCTGGGCAGGCCGGGGGGTCAGCCGGCCCATCAGCTCCGTGTCCAGCAGGTCCCGGTAGACCACCGAGTTCTCCTGGAGCACCCCCCGGGCGTGGGCGTCGTCCAGCAGCTGGTCCAGCACCTGGGACAGCGAAATCTCCCCCCACTGCTCCCCGGGGTCTGTGTAGCTGTCCAGCTTCAGCACGTCCAGAATGGTGTTGATGGCCCAGGCGCGCTCGCTGTCCTGAATCAGCCCGGTGCGCAGGGCGTAGGCGGCCAGCTTGGATACGGCGGCGTCAATCATGGCTCTCACGTTCCTTCCTATCTGTCACAATCGCCCGTCTCACCGGGCCACCAGGCACCCGCCCTGGGGCCTGATGTGGAGCACATGGCACGTGCCCGGCCCCAGCAGCTGCTCCATGCCGGTGCGGAAGGCGTCCAGCCTCCGCTCCGGGACGAAGGCCTGGATGGTGCCGGCAAAGCCGCCCCCGTGGACCCGGATGGCCCCCGCGCCGTCCAGCAGCTCCCGCCCCACGGCCAGGGCCACGGGGATGGCCTGCTGCCTGGGGTCGGCGGCGGACCAGGTGTTCTGCAGGTGCAGGGCGGAGGACAGGCCGGAGGCGTTGACCAGGGCCAGGAACCGGCCGAAGTCCCCCTCTTTCAGGGCCTGGGCCTCCTGAACGGCCCGCCGGTCGTCGTCATAGTAGTGCATGGCCCGCAGCACCGCCCGGTCCCCGCAGCGGCGGCGCAGGTCGGGCAGCTGGGCGCGGAAATCGGCCTCGGGCACGTCCCGGAGGAAGCGCTGCCCGAAGCAGGCGGCCACCGCCCCCATCTCCAGGGTGATGTCGGCGTAATCCCCGGTCAGGTCCCCATGGCTGGAGCAGGTGTCCACGATGCACAGGGCGTGGCCCGAGCGGGAGAAGTCATAGCCCGCCCGCTCTATCGCCGGGGCGGCGGGGTCGGCAAAATCGATGGCCACCGCCCCGCCCACGGAGGAGCCCATCTGGTCCATCAGGCCGCAGGGCTTGCCGAAGTAGACGTTCTCGGCGTACTGGCCGGTTTTGGCAATCTGGACGGCGTCCAGCCCGTCCCGGCAGCAGAAGTGGTTGAGGATGTTGCCCATGAGCACCTCATAGGCCGCCGAGGAGGACAGCCCGGAGCCGGACAGCACGCTGGAGGTCACATAGGCGTCAAAGCCGGCCAGGGGATAGCCCAGCGCCCCCACCCCCGCGGCCACGCCCCGGACCAGGGCGGCGGAGGTGTTCTCCTCCTCCTTCCTGGGTTCCAGGCTGTCCAGGTGGACGACCAGGGGGGGATAGCCCTCGGACTGGACGCGGATGGCGCTGCCCCCGTTGGGGGCGGCGCAGGCGAGCATATCCAGGTCCACGCTGCCGCACAGCACGTGCCCGTGCTGGTGGTCGGTGTGGTTGCCCCCAATCTCGGTGCGGCCCGGTCCGCTGAACAGGGCGGCCTGGACGTCCGGGGCGGGCTCGAAGGTTTGTAGGAAGGAGCGGACCACGCGGGCGGCCCGGTCCCGGGCCTTGTCCAGGCTGGCCTGTGTGCCGTCCAGGGCGTACAGGCCGGCCAGCGCCTGGTCGTGCCGGCCCTCGGTCAGGGCGCTGAGGAGCTGGGCGGGGGTGGACATGGCAGGTCACCTCTTGCATGAATAAGTTGGTAATCCTACTATACAAAAGACCGCCGGAAAATTCAAGGGGCAGTTTCGCGCCGCCTGGCGGACGGCTGGGAAAAATAGAAAATATGGCCGGAACATGGCGGAATTCTTCATTCTGCCCATGAAAACTGCGTCCGGTTTATTGACAATCCACAAAAGCTATGGTAGAGTTAACCATGCAGACGGGTAGCGAACGCCCGCTGCGCAAAGGCCCGGCGCCTTTGCAGGTTGCACTGCCTCAGGGCAGAAAATCCATCCAAATTACTAAGGAGGACAAAACATGAAAAAGAAGCTTCTTGCTGTGGTCCTGGCTGGCGCCATGACCCTGGCTCTGGCCGCCTGCGGCGGCGGTGGGGCCGGCTCTTCCACCCCCGGCGGCTCCTCTCAGCCTGAGGGCAGCTCCAGCCAGGGCCAGACCGGCTCCGCGCTGAAGGTGGGCGTGTTCTACTACAACTTCGCCGACGCCTATATCTCCACCGTCCGCACCGCCATGGACGCCGAGCTGACCGCCCTGGGCGTGGAATTCCAGAACTTTGACGGCCAGACCAACCAGGCCAACCAGACCGACCAGATTAACACCGCCATCACCGACGGCTACAACCTGCTGATCGTCAACGTGGTGGAGAACGCCTCCCCCGACGCCGCCCAGAACGTGGCGGACGCCGCCAAGGCGCAGGGCATCCCCGTCATCTTCTTCAACCGCGATTTCGACGCCTCCGTGCTGCAGAGCTACGAGAACAGCGCCTTCGTGGGCACCGACCCCGCTGAGGCCGGCCACATCCAGGGCCAGGCCATCGGCGAGTACCTGCTGGCCAACTACGACGCTGTGGACCTCAACGGCGACGGCGTCATCTCCTACGTCATGTTCAAGGGCCAGGAGGGCAACCCCGAGGCCGAGATGCGCACCCAGTACGGCGTGGAGGATGCCGACGCCGTCCTGACCGCCGCCGGCAAGCCCGCCCTGCAGTTCTATGACGCCAACAACACCCAGAAGTACCTGGTCGACCAGACCGGCGCCTGGTCCGCTCAGGCCGCCACTGACTATATGAACACCATTCTGGGTCAGTACAACGACGGCAACGGCAACATGGTCGAGCTGGTCATCGCCAACAACGACAACATGGCCGAGGGCGCCATCTCCGCCCTGCAGTCCGTGGGCTACAACGTCGAGGGCGGCGACAAGACCATCCCCGTCTACGGCGTTGACGCGCTGGCCACCGCCGTGGAGAAGATTGACGCTGGCATCATGACCGGCACCGTCAAGCAGGACGGCGAGGCCATGGCCGCCACCATCGCCGCTCTGGTGAAGAACGTCATGGACGGCGCTGAGCTGATGGCTAACACCGACAGCTACAACGTGGACGCCGACTCCGCCAAGATTCGCGTGCCTTACTCCATGTACACCGCGGGCTGAGCTTCCCCCTGCATCAACAGAGCGAAGCGCCCCGGAGCGCAAACACAAGCGGTATTGCGGGGCTGCCCTGACCGGCAGCCCCGCTCCCGCCCTGTGGAAGCTCCGCCTGACCCCCGGGCCTGCCGGGCCGGGGGTGACGCGGTGGTTTCACCAAGAGAGAGGAGGAAGTTTATGGACCATCCAGTTCTGCTGGAAATGAAGGGCATCAGCAAGGAGTTCCCGGGTGTCAAGGCCCTGGACGACGTCAGCCTGACGGTCCGTGCGGGGACGGTCCACGCCCTGATGGGCGAAAACGGCGCGGGGAAGTCCACGCTGATGAAGTGCCTGTTCGGCATCTACAACCGGGACAGCGGGACCATCACCCTGGATGGCAGGGATGTCCACTTCAAAAGCTCCAAGGAGGCGCTGGAGAACGGCGTGGCCATGGTCCATCAGGAGCTCAACCAGGCCCTCACCCGCACGGTGCAGGACAACCTGTGGCTGGGCCGGTATCCCAAGGTGGGCGGAATCATGGTCAGCGAGCGGACCATGGCCAGGCGCACCCGGGAGATTTTCGACACCTTAGAGGTCTCTGTCAACCCCAAGGCCGTCATGTCCACCCTGCCCGTCTCCCAGCGCCAGATGGTGGAGATTGCCAAGGCCGTCTCCTACGACTCCAAAATCATCGTCTTTGACGAACCCACCTCCTCCCTCACCGAATCCGAGGTGGAGCACCTGTTCCGCATCATCGAGATGCTCAAGAAGAAGGGGTGCGGAATCATCTACATCAGCCACAAGATGGACGAGATTCTGCGCATCAGCGACGACATCACCATCATGCGCGACGGCGCCTGGGTGGCCACCCGGCCGGCCAGCGAGCTGACCATGGATGAGATTATCCGCCTGATGGTGGGCCGCGAGCTGACCAACCGCTTCCCCCCAAAAACCAACAAGCCCGGCGAGGTCATTTTGGACGTGCAGCACATCGCCGGCCGCTATACCCGCCTGAAGGACGCCACCTTCCAGCTGCGCCGGGGCGAGGTGCTGGGCATCGCCGGCCTGGACGGCTCCGGCCGTACCGAGGTGCTGGAGAACCTGTTCGGCGCCATGACCCGCCAGGGGGGGAGCATCACCCTCAACGGCAAGCAGATTCAAAACCGCAACCCCCGGCAGGCCATTCGGAACGGCTTCGCCCTGCTCACCGAGGAGCGCCGGGCCACCGGCATCTTCGGTATCCGGGACATCCGGGAGAACACGGTCATCTCCAGCCTGAAGGACTATCTGGTGGGCGGCGTCTGCCTGAGCGACCGGAAAATGGCCGAACAGACCGAGTGGTCCATCCAGGCCATGCACATCAAGACCCCCAGCCAGAAAACACAAATCCGCTCCCTGTCCGGCGGCAACCAGCAGAAGGTCATCATCGGCCGCTGGCTGCTCACCAAGCCGGAGGTCCTGCTTCTGGACGAACCCACCCGCGGCATCGACGTGGGCGCCAAGTATGAGATTTACCAGCTCATCATCGACCTGGCCAACGAGGGCAAGGGCGTGATTATGGTCTCCTCCGAAATGCCCGAGCTGCTGGGCGTGTGCGACCGTATCATCGTCATGTCCGGCGGCCAGGTGGCCGGCGAGGTGGACGCCAAGAATACCAGCCAGGAGGAGATCCTCACCCTGGCGGCCAAGTATGTGTAAAGAGGGGAGAATCATCCATGAGCAATGAATCGAAAGCATTGGCCGAAAAGGCCCGCGGCCTCGACGCCCGCAAGGTCGCCGACACGCTGATGAACAGCGCCCTGTACATCCTGATGATTATCGCGGTCATCGTCATTCAGGTCAAAAACCCCAACTTCCTGGCCCCCGCCTCCCTGGTGAACATCCTCTCCCAGATGGCGGCCTACCTGCCCGCCGCCCTGGGTATCGCCGGCTGTATCGTGCTCACCGGCACCGACCTGTCCGCCGGCCGCGCCGTGGGCCTGACGGCCTGTATCTCCGCCTCCCTGCTGCAAAAGGTGGGCAGCGCGGCGAAGATGTGGCCCGAGATGGGCACCCTGCCTGTGCCGCTGGTCATCCTCCTGGCCGTGGCCATCGGCGCCGCCGTCGGCGCCTTCAACGGCTTCTTCGTGGCCAAGTTCAAGCTGCACCCCTTCATCGTCACCCTGGGCACTCAGCTGATTTTGTACTCCTGCCTGCTGCTGTACGTCCAGATGGGCAACAACGGCGGCATGGCCATCTCCAGCCTGGACGCCAGCTACACCGACTTTGTCAAGGGCTCCCTCCCCTTCGCCCAGATTCCTACCGGCACCAACGCCGCGGGAGAGACGGTCTACACCCCCATCCCCAACTATGTGTGGTTCGCCATCGCCCTGGCGGTGCTCATGTGGTTTATCTGGAACAAGACCACCTTCGGCAAGAATATGTTCGCCCTGGGCTCCAATGAAGAGGCCGCCCGGGTCTCCGGCGTCAACGTGTTCGCCACCACCATCATGGTCTTTGCCCTGGCCGGTGCCATGTACGGCTGGACCGGCTTTATCGAGGGCGCCCGCATCGGCTCCAACACCGCCAACACCGGCTTCAACTACGAGCTGGACGCCATCGCGGCCTGCGTCATCGGCGGCGTCTCCTTCGTGGGCGGCATCGGCAAGATACGCGGCATCATCGTGGGCGTGCTGCTGCTGCGCCTAATCTTCGTGGGCCTGAATATGGCCAGCGTGCCCCAGGACCTCATCTACCTGGTCAAGGGCGGCATCATCCTGTTCGCCTGCGCCCTGGATATGCGCAAGTACCTGGTCAAGAAGTAAGTTTCCCCTCCCAGACGTATTCGGGCGGGAGGCCGTTTCGGCCTCCCGCCCATTTTCTTTGCCCGGCCCCTCACGCGGTCAGGGCCAGCTCCTCCCTGGCCTCCCGCTCGCTGTCGGCGGAGAAGCAAAACCGCCCCGCCCAGTCGTAGACCTCCACATGGCCGCGCACCCATACGATGTTGTAATCCATAGCCCTTTCCGCTCCTTTCCGGTTTTCATGGCTCTATGATACCGGAGCATCTGTCCCATAAACCGGACTATTTAAAGGCCGGGCCGGGCGGCGGGGCTGGGGGAGGGCATAAACATACCCCGCGCCGGATGGCGCGGGGTATGTTGGATGGAGAAAATCACTTGTTGGAGCGCCGCCAGATGCCCATTTTCTCGGCCTCCCGGATGAGCTGCTCCCGGAAGTCGGGGTGGGCGATGGAGATGGCGGCCTCGGCCCGCTGCCAGGTGGACAGGCCCTTCATGTTCACCATGCCGTACTCGGTGACCACATAGTGGACGCAGGAGCGGGGGTCGGTGCAGATGGAGCCGGGGGTCAAGGTGGGGACGATGCGGCTGCTCACCGTGCCGTCCCTGCTGGTGACGGTGGAGGACATACAGATGAAGCTCTTGCCCCCCTTGGACAGGTAGGCGCCCAGGGCGAAGTCCAGCTGCCCGCCGGTGCCGGAGATGTGCCGGGTACCGGCGGACTCGGCGTTGACCTGGCCGAAGAGGTCCATGTCGATGGCGTTGTTGATGGACACGAAGTTGTCAATCTGGCTGATGACGTGCACGTCGTTGGTATAGTCCACCGGGGCGGCCATCACGTCGGGGTTGCGGTCCACATAGTCGTACAGCTTCTGGGTGCCGGCGGCGAAGGCGAACACCTGCCGGCCCTTGTCCAGCTTCTTGTGCCGGCCGGTGATCTTGCCGGCGGCGGCGATGTCCACAAAGGCGTCCACGTACATCTCTGTGTGGACGGACAGGTCCTTCAAATCAGACTGGGCAATCAGCGAGCCGATGGCGTTGGGCATCCCGCCAATTCCCAGCTGCAAGCACGCGCCGTCGGGAATCTGGGCCACCACCAGGTTGGCCACCGCCCGGTCCACGTCGGTGGCGGGGCCGCCGGCGCCCAGCTGGGCCACCGGGGGATTGTCCCCCTCCACCACATAGGTGACGTCCCGGATGTTAATCTCGCTGCCGGTCAGGCCGTTGACCCAGGGCAGGTTTTGGTTGACCTCCACGATGACGCAGCGGGCCCGGGAGAGCATATCCGCCAGGTGGGAGCAGGCCAGGCCGAAGTTGAAGTTGCCGTGCTTGTCCATGGGGGTGGTCTGGAGCATCACCACATCCACCGGCTCCAGGCTCTCCCGGTAGAACCGGGGCAGCTCGGAGTAGCGCATGGGGCTGAAGTAGCCCATGCCCTTGGAGATAATCTTCCGGTCGATGCCGCTGCAGTGCCAGGAGTGCCAGGTGAAGTGGCTGCCGGCGTCGTCGGCCTTGGCAATCTCGGGCATCCACATGGTGACGCCGCCCCGAATCTTCACGTCGGTCAGCTCGTCCTTCCGGGCGGCCAGGGCCCGGTCCAGGGCCACCGGGTGGTTGGTGCACCAGGTGTAGTCCACCCAGTCCCCGGACTTGACCGCCTGGACGGCCTGTTGGGCGGTGGTCAGCTTCTGCTGGTAGAGCGACTGATAGTCCATATTCTTCTCCTCCGTTTTCTCTTTGGTGCTGGCCCGCGGCCGGTTACCGGCCGATGTCCAGGTAGTAGGGCTTCATCAGGCTGGGCTGCTCGGTGGAATCCTTGGTCTGGGACCGGCGGGGCTCCTCCCCCGGGCGGGCGCGGTCCCGGCGGGCCTGGGAGCGGCCCTTTTTCTCCTGGGGGGCGGCCGCCTTGGCCGGGGCCTGTCCGCGGCTGTGGCCGGCGGCGCGCTGCTTGTTCCGGGCGCGGGGCTGTTCCG
>CASECK010000135.1 GCA_949286295.1 uncultured bacterium
CCAGGAGACCGCTCCCGACCCCACCTCCGACGTGGGCATCGCCGGCGCCCAGGCCTACATCCTGGAGAAGGTGCCCGAGTGGGTCCAGACCTACGGCACCCAGACCGCTTACTTCTGCACCAACGACGCCCACACCGAGCCTCTGCTCAAGCAGCTGTTCGAGTACGGCGGCTACTTCATCGAGGCCGACCTGCCCTCTCCCCTGATGGGCTACCCTGGCGCCCTGGGTCTGGACCTGACCGAGGAGGCCGGCGATTTTGAGAAGATTCTGGCCAAGGTGGAGGACGCCGTGGTGGAGGCCGGCGGCGCCGGCCGGTTCGGCACCTGGGCTTTCTCCTATGGCTACACCACCTCCGCCGGCCTGGCCCAGCACGCCATGAACGTGCTCAACGGCGAGAGCGACCTGACCGATATGGACGACATCGCCAAGGCCTACGAGGTGTTCTCCCCCGGCGCGGCCTGGAACGGCTCCGGCTACACCAACGCCACCACCGGTGTGAAGTCTGAGAACACCTTCCTGGTGTATCAGGACACCTACATCATGGGCGACCCCGGCTACTTCATGGGCTCCACCGACGTGGTGGTCCCCGAGGAGTACTTCACCACCGCCTAAATATTTCTCCAACAGTCCATTCCAACAGCAGGGGGGAGCAATTCCCCCTGCTGTTTTCAAAGCGGGAGAAAGGTAGGACAACGCTATGGAAAACAACAGCACTCCCTTGCTGGAGATGCGAAACATCAAAAAGGACTTCTTCGGCAACCAGGTCCTCACCGACATCAACTTTACCCTTCACGCCGGGCAGGTGCTGGGTCTGGTGGGAGAGAACGGCGCCGGTAAGAGCACGCTGATGAAAATTCTCTTCGGCATGGACGTCATCCGGGAGACCGGCGGCTATGAGGGCGAGATTCTGATTGACGGGCAGCCGGTGAAGTTTGCCACGCCCTTTGACGCGCTGGAGGCCGGAATCGGTATGGTCCACCAGGAGTTTTCCCTTATCCCGGGCTTCACCGCCGCGGAAAACATCCTGCTCAACCGGGAGCCCACCAAAAAGAATGTGCTCTCCGAGGCCTTTGGGGACAGGCTGAACACCCTGGACTACAAGCAGATTGCCCAGCGTTCGGACCGGGCCATCGAGAAGATGGGGGTCAAAATCGACGCCGGTATGGCCATCAGCGATATGCCCGTGGGCCACAAGCAGTTCACAGAGATTGCCCGGGAGCTGAGCAAGGAGCAGCTGAAGCTGCTGATTTTGGACGAGCCCACCGCCGTGCTCACCGAGAAGGAGGCCGAGGCGCTGCTCAGCTCCATCCGCAGTATGTCGGCCCAGGGTATTTCGGTCATCTTCATCACCCACCGGCTGCACGAGATTCTGGCCGTGTGCGACAAGGTGGTCATCATGCGCGACGGCTATGTGGTGAAGGACGCCCCGGCCAGCCAGCTGGACGTGCCCGAGATTACCCGGTGGATGGTGGGCCGGAACGTGGAGGCCGCCTCCGCCGCCGAGGTGCGGCAGCTGCCGGACGCCCGGACTATCCTGTCCATCCGCAGGCTGTGGGTGGATATGCCCGGCGAGACGGTGCGCGACGTAAACCTGGACGTCAAGGAGGGGGAGATTCTGGGCATCGGCGGCCTGGCCGGACAGGGCAAGCTGGGCATCCCCAACGGCATCATGGGCCTGTACGAGGCGGGCGGCACCGTGGAGTTTGACGGCAAGCCCATCCCGCTGAACAGCCCCAGGAAGTGTCTGGACGCCTCCCTGGCCTTCGTCTCTGAGGACCGCAGGGGCGTGGGCCTGCTGCTGGACGAGTCTCTGGAGTGGAACGTGGCCTTTTCCGCCATGCAGATTCACGATAAGTTCCTCAAAAAGTTCCTGGGCGGCCTGTTCTCCTGGCGGGACGAGCAGGCCATCCGCGCCGTCACCGAGCAGTACATCGGCCAGCTGCAAATCAAGTGTACCAGCTCCAAGCAGAAGGCCAGGGAGCTGTCCGGCGGGAACCAGCAAAAGGTGTGCCTGGCCAAGGCCTTCGCCCTGGAACCCAAGTTCCTCTTCGTATCCGAACCCACCCGGGGCATCGACGTGGGGGCCAAGGCGCTGGTGCTGGAGGCGCTCAAACGCTTCAACCGGGACAGCGGCGTCACCGTGGTGGTCATCTCCTCTGAGCTGGAGGAGCTGCGCCAGACCTGTGACCGCATCGCCATCATCTCCGGGGGCAAAGTGGCCGGTATCCTGCCGGCCAGCGAGTCCTCCGAGGCCTTCGGCGCGCTGATGGTCAGCCAGGTGATATAAGGAGGATGTCATGGACAAAACAGGTATGGAAAAAACACTGGAAAACCGGGATTTGATGGAGCGCTTCAGCTTTGTCGCCCGATTCGGGCTGCCCCGAACCATCATCGCCGGGTTTGTGCTGCTGCTGTTCATCGCGGCCCCCTTGGTGGGGGCCGACCTGACCATGCAGGTGGGCAACGTGATCAACCGCTTCAGCTGGAACGCCGTGCTGGTGCTGGCCATGGTGCCCATGATTCACTCCGGATGCAGTCTGAACTTCGGCATCCCCCTGGGCATCATCGCTGGCCTGCTGGGCGGCACCCTGTCCATCCAGCTGGGCTTCACCGGGGTGGGCAGCTTCTTCGCGGCCATCCTGCTGGCCACCCCCTTTGCCGTTCTGGCCGGCGGGGGCTATGGATGGCTGCTCAACAAGATTAAGGGCGGCGAGATGATGATCGCCACCTATGTGGGCCTGTCCGCCATCGCCTTTATGTGCATGATGTGGCTGCTGCTGCCCTATACCAGCCCCACCATGGTGTGGGGCCTGTCCGGCGAGGGCCTGCGCACCACCATCTCCCTGGCCGGCTTTTATGACAAGGCCCTGGCCGACTTCCTGGCCATTCCCATCGACCCGGACAACGGCCTGTACTTCCCCACCGGCAGCATCCTGTTCTTCGCGCTGCTGGCGCTGGCCATATGGGCCTTCTTCCGCTCCAAGACCGGCACCGCCATGACCGCCGTGGGGTCCAATCCTCTGTTCGCCCAGGCCAGCGGCATCAATGTGGACCGGATGCGCCTGCTGTCGGTGGTCATGTCCACCTGGCTGGGCGCGGTGGGCATTCTGGTGTATCAGCAGGGCTTTGGCTTTATGCAGCTGTATATGGCCCCCAACAACATGACCCTGCCCACGGTGTCCGCCATCCTCATCGGCGGCGCGGCCGTCAACAAGGCCAGCATCCCCAACGTGATCATCGGCACCATCCTCTATCAGAGCGTGGTCACCCTGACCCCCACTGTGGCCAACGCCCTGATTCAGACCGACGTGAGCGAGGTCGTGCGCATCATCATCTCCAACGGCATGATTCTCTACGCGCTGACCAGAAAGATGGGAGGGGCGAGATAAACATGAAACGACGTGTTCAATTTAACCCGGTCAGGCTGATTCAGGACAACATTGTGCCGGTGATGTTCTTTGTGATTTGCCTGATTTGCTTCCCCCTGTCCGGCTACTCCCCGGAGTACCTGCTCAACGAGCTGATTACCCGTATGGGGCGCAACACCTTCCTGGTGCTCAGCCTGCTGATTCCCATCATGGCGGGCATGGGCCTGAACTTCGGCATGACGCTGGGTGCCATGGCCGGGCAGATTGGCCTGATTCTGGCGGCCGACTGGCAGATTTGGGGCATCCCCGGCATCATCCTGGCCATGTTGCTGTCCATCCCGGTGTCCATCCTGCTGGGGGTGTTCTGCGGCTCTATGCTGAACCGGGCCAAGGGCCGGGAGATGATCACCAGCTACATCATCTCCTTCTTTATGAACGGCATCTATCAGCTGGTGGTCCTCTTCCTGATGGGGCCCCTGATTCCCATTATCCACGACACCCTGAAGCTGCCCCGGGGCTTTGGCATCCGCAACACCGTCAGCCTGCTGAATATGCGCCAGCACCTGGACGACCTGCTGGCCATCCGTGTGGGCGGGGTGAAGATTCCGGTGCTCACCTTCCTGATCATCGGGGTGCTGTGCCTGGTTATCCTCTGGTTCCGGCGCACCAAGCTGGGCCAGGATATGCGCGCCGTGGCCCAGGACATGGAGGTGGCCCGGGACGCGGGCATCAACGTGGACCGCACCCGTATCATCGCCATTGTCATGTCCACGGTGGTGGCCGGTATCGGCATGATCATCTACCTGCAAAACCTGGGCAACTTCCCCACGTACAGCGCCCACACCCAGATTGGGATGTTCAGCATCGCGGCCCTGCTGGTGGGCGGCGCGTCGGTGGAGAAGGCCGGCATCGGCAACGCCTTCCTGGGCGTGCTGCTGTTCCACATGATGTTCATCATGGCCCCCGCCGCCGGCACCACGATTACCGGAGACTCCATGATTGGCGAGTATTTCCGCACCTTCGTCTCCTACGGCGTCATCACTCTGGCGCTGATTATGTATGAGGCCAGAAAGCGCAGGACCAGGAGCATGACCGGCCGCCTGCTGGCGCTGGCCCAGGAGGAGGCGGCGAAATGAAAAAGCGTATTCTCTTTCAGCTGCTGCTGGTGCTGGCCCTGGCGGCCCTGGGCGGCGCGATGATGTACATCGGCCGGGGCCACACGGTATACTTTGACAACAAGGCCCAGGACTATCAGGGCCAGAGCTATCCCGCCCCCTACAAGATTGAAATCTACCTGGGGGAGGGCACCGGCGGGGAGTCGGTGGCCAAGCTCTATGACAGGGAGCGCGGCTCGGCGGTCCAGATTGGGCAGACCATCACGGTGACGCTGGTCATCACCCAGGAGAAGGGCGGGGATGAGCAGGAGCCTGTGACCTGCTCCATCCCGCTGCCCCACAGCATGGACGGCCCGGTCATCAACCTCCCCGCCTATCTGGCCGGCCTGCCGGAGGAGGCCTATCTGTCCGAGTTTGTCCCCATGGTCACCCAGGAGCCCGAAGAGGAGGTCCCCGGCGGGGACGAGATGGGCCTGGGGGACGAGATGGGGCTGGGCGACGTGCTGGCCTGAGGACAGCCGCGCCGGTTGGTATCTTCCACCTGACAGCCCATGCTTTTCCGGCATGGGCTGTCCCTTATGAAGGAGGTAGCTATGTCAGTGTTATCCGGCCTGGAACCGGCCGATGTGTTCCGCTATTTCGAGCAGCTGTGCGCCGTCCCCCACGGCAGCGGCAATACCAGGCAGATCAGCGACCTGTGCGCCGGCTTTGCCCGGCAGCTGGGGCTGAAGTACCGGCAGGACGGCGCCAATAACCTGGTCATCTGGAAGCCGGCCTCCCTGGGCTATGAGGGGGCGCAGCCGGTGATTCTCCAGGGGCACATGGATATGGTGTGCGCCAAAACGGAGACGTGCGCCAAGGACATGGCGGCCGAGGGCCTTGACCTGATGACCGACGGGGAGTGGGTCTGGGCCAGGGAGACCACCCTGGGCGGGGACAACTGCATCGCCGTGGCCATGATTTTGGCCATTTTGGTCGACCCGGAGCTGCCCCACCCCCCCATCGAGGCGGTGTTTACCACCGACGAGGAGACGGGAATGGGCGGGGCCTTCGCCCTGGACTGCTCGGATTTGAAGGGAAAGAAGCTGCTCAACCTGGACTCCGAGGAGGAGGGGGTGTTTACCGCCTCCTGCGCCGGAGGGGTCCGGCTGGACTGCCTGCTGCCCGGCGGGCGGGAGGACGCCGCCGGTCTGACCGGGTATGAGCTGGTGATAGAGGGGCTGCAGGGCGGCCACTCCGGCGCGGACATCCACAAGGGTCGGGGTTCGGCCAACCAGCTGATGGGCCGGGTGCTCTATTCGGCCATGGAGCGCTGCCCCGGCCTGCGCCTGGCGGACATCCGGGGGGGCCGGTTTGACAATGTGATTTGTTCCCAAAACCGGGCCCTGGTGGCGGTGCCCGGGGAGCAGGCCGGAGCGCTGGAGGAGTTCGTGCGCGCCTTTGTCGGGGTGCTGAAAAATGAGTACGCCGCCAGCGACGCCGGGATTGCCCTGTCCTGCCGGCGGGCGGAGGTCCCCCGGGCCATGAGCGTCCAGACCACCGGGCACATCCTGCACACCCTGCTGGCCCTGCCCCAGGGGGTTCAGGCCATGAGCATGGACTTCCCCGGGCTGGTCCAGACCTCCCTGAACCTGGGGGTGATGGGGGTGGAGGAGGACGGCCTGCACGCCAGCTTCTCCGTGCGCTCCTGCATCGCCTCTCAGAAGGCCATGATGGTCCAGCGGGTGCGCTCCATTGTAGAGTACGCCGGAGGCAGCGTGGCCGAGCGCAGCGGCTATCCCGGCTGGCAGTTTGCCAAGCACTCCAACCTCCGGGACGTGGCGGTGGAGGCCTACCGGGAGATTAGTGGGGAGGAGGCGGAGATTGCCGCCACCCACGGCGGGCTGGAGTGCGGACTGTTTCTGGAGAAGATTCCCGGCCTGGACGCCCTGTCCATCGGGCCGGAGCTCCATGACGTCCACTCGGTGCGGGAGCGGCTGAGCGTCCCGTCCACCCAGCGGACCTACCGCCTGGTGCGAGAGATTCTCCGGCGCAGCCGGTAAGCGCAAGCCCCCGCCC
>CASECK010000136.1 GCA_949286295.1 uncultured bacterium
AGGCTACCCGGGCGTCCAGCTCTGTATATGTCTCAGCGGGCTCCGTGCCGTTCTGCCGGTCGAAGTAGCCCCAATAGGCGTCGCCCAGGGTATTCCAGGCGGCTTCTTCGCCGTGTTCCGCACACCACTGGGAGAAATTCATGGGAATATCCAGCGTAAAGCGGATATAATTGGCGCCGAGCTGAACCTCCGACAGGGCGGCTGTGTCCGGGAAGAAGGAATTCTCCAGAGAAAGCTCCATCGGAAAGCACAGGGCTTCTGAGAGGGTAATGGGCAAGGTAATGCGGCCAAAGTGCTGGACGGAATCTGCCGCATTCCAGAAGAGATCCACAGAGAATGCGGTGGCCTGCTCCGGGGCGTCCGCCGCGGCAAGCCCGGTTCCGGCGTCCGCCTGGACCTGGGCGGCGGGAGGCGGACTTTCCGGGGCGGCCAGGGCGGACATTCCCGCCAGGGACAGGGCCGCCGTTATCATCAGGGCCAGATATTGTTTTCTCATGTTGTCTCCTCCTCAGGGTGCGGCCCCGTGGGGGCCGCGCATCCGTTGCGCACCAGGTCCACCCGAGCCTGGAGAATCTCCCGCTGGCGCTGCCACTGTCCCGGGTCTTTGAGCACGCCGGCCACCGCGAAGGCCAGCACCGCGCACATCAGGTGGAACACATGGTCGGCAAACTCCCGGTCCTGCCGCCGCAGCCGCCCGGTGTCCACCACCTCCCACAGGGGCTGGGGCAGAAAGCTCTGGCCCTCGGACAGAAAAATTTGGGTGTCGATTCCCTGGTTGAGCTGAAGCACCCGGACAAACCGGCCCAGCATGGGGTCCGGCTCCCCCCGGGGGCGGACCAGATGGTCAAAGGCCCGCACCGGCAGGGCCAGCAGGTCCCCTCCGCAGGAGAGAAGGATGTCCCGAATCAGGGCGATGAAGTACTGGCGCATATCCTCCAGCAGGAAGCGGATGAGGTCCTCTTTGTCAGTGAAATACTGGTAAAAGCTGCCCCGCGGGATGTGGGCGGCGGCGATGATGCGGTTGATGGACACCTCGGAAAAGCGGCTGCGGCCGCATTCGGCCCAGCAGGCCTCCATCAGCCGCTGCCGCTTCTCCTCCGGCAGGCGGTAATATGTACTGGTGGGCATGGTCTCTCTCCCTCCTGACATGACAACCCGTCATATGACAACCTGTCATAGATTATATCCGGCGGTCTTTTGTGTGTCAAGGACCGGAGCGGTTAAACTTTTGTAAAGATGGGCGGCGGACAAAAAAAGCGGCCGCCCGGCAGGGCGGCCGCGGGAGAAACGGCAGATTACTGGAGGTTCAGCGCTTCCTTCACCTTGGAGATGATGTGGGCGCCGATGTCCCGGGAGGCGTCCACAGTCTGGGCGCCCAGGTGGGGCGTGACCACGAAGTTGTCGCAGGAGAACAGGGGGGAGTCGAAACCGGCGCCTTCGGTGAGCCCGCCGGCGGCCAGCTCGTTCTCCATCACGTCGGTGGCATAGCCGCCAATCTTGCCGGCCTTCAGGGCCTCGTACATATCCTGCTCGTTGACGATGCCGCCCCGGGCCATGTTCAGCACCACGGCGTCGTCCTTCATCCCGGCGATGGACTTGGCGTTGAACAGGTTTTTGGTCTCGGGGGTCAGGGGCATATGGATGGTGACAAAGTCGGAGACCTTGAGCACCTCGTCGATGGACATACTCTTGGCGTGCTGCTCTTCAAAGACATGGGCGGGCAGATAGGGGTCGTAGGCCACCACGTTCATCAGGAAGGCGCGGCCCAGTTCGCCCACGCGCTGTCCGATGCGGCCAAAGCCCAGGATGCCCAGGGTCTTGCCCCGCAGCTCGCGGCCCACGAACTTATACTTGTCCCAGGTCTTGTTGACCTTGACGTCGTGGTTGGCGGGGATGGTGTGCCGGGACAGGTCCAGCATCTTGGAGATGGTCAGCTCGGCCACGGCGTTGCCGTTCAGGCCGGGGGCGTTGAACACCTGGATGCCGTTGGCCTTGGCGGTGTCCATGTCGATGTGGTTCAGGCCCACGGAGCACACGCCGATGACCTTCAGGTTCTTGGCGGCGTCCAAAATCTCCTTGTTGATGGCGGGGTCCACCCGCATGATGAGCACGTCGTAGGCGCCAATCATGCCGGCCAGCTCCGCCTGGGTGGGGAGAATCTTGGTGTCCACCTGCATATACTTGCTCAGTTCCTGCTCGATGGCGGGGGAGACGACGTCAATGATGAGACATTTCATGGTAGCATCTTCCTTCCTGTATCACGTTTTTGTGGGGCCTTGTGACTATTGACTATTATGCCACATTTTTCCGCGTTTGGGAAGTACATTTTTGTCGAGGGTTGCCACAGCCGTTTGACTGTGGTATGATGGACCCATCAGAGCCGCGGCGCTGGCGCGGCGGTCCGGGCCCGGCTGCCCGGACGGGAAGAAGGGGGCGAAAACGTGAACTTTCAACATCTGAAGTACTTCCTCATGGTGGCCGAGGAGCTGAACATCACCCGGGCCGCGGAGCGGCTGTACATCTCCCAGCAGTCCCTGTCCAACCACATCGGCAATTTGGAGCGGGAGTTGGAGGTCAAGCTGTTCACCCGTTCCCCCAAGCTGTCGCTGACCTATGCCGGCGACCTGCTGGTGGACACCGCCACCCAGATTTTGGACCTGCACAGCCAGTATCTGTCCAAGGTGGGGGACATCAACCGGCAGTATATGGGGGTGCTCCGGGTGGGCATCTCCCACACCTGCGGGCTGGCCCTGCTGCCCGACATCCTGCCCAAATTCCGCGCGGAGTTCCCGCTGGTGGAGTTCTCCCTGTTCGAG
>CASECK010000137.1 GCA_949286295.1 uncultured bacterium
CCCCATCAGCACAGCGCGCCCCCGCCGTTCCCGGCGGGGGCGCGCTTCTTTGGTCCGCCGGTCCCGGCGGCCCGTTCTCACTCTATGCAGAACATGGGCCTGGCCTCCTCAAAGAGGTCCACCATGCCGCAGTAGTTGAGAATCTCATAGGTCCGCAGCAGCTCCCGCTGCCCCTCGTCCAGCTCCTTTTCGGACAGGAATCGGCCGTCGGCGGAGACGAACCCCACCGGGGTGACGGCGGGCAGCCGCTCATAGCACTGCGCCAAAAACTGCATATACCCCGTCAGGGGCAGCCCGGCCACCTGGGCGGTGAGCACCCCCAGATAGTTGGGACTGATGACCACGTCCTGCCGCTCCTCGATGTCGTAATTGGCCCACAGGAAGAAGGGCACGGCGTACTGCTGCATCACCTCCCCGGTGGTCCGCTGGGACAGCTTCTTGCCGTATAGCTGCTCGTAAAAGGCGTTGGTCAGGGGCGGCTGGTGGTCGCCGAAAAAGACCACCAGGGTGGGCTCCTGGCACTGGCTGTAATAGCCAATCAGCTCCTCCAGCGCCCGGTCGCTCTCCCGCATCAGGCAGAAGAACTGCTGGGCGGTGCGGTCGGCCTGCTTCAGTTCCTGGGGCAGGTCGATGCTCCGCTCCAGATTCCTCCACCCCTGGGCGTAGCCGCTGTGGTTCTGCATGGTCACGTTGAAGAAGAAGGTGGCCTGCTCCGCCTGGGTGGTCTGGTAAATCATCTCATAGTCGGAGCGGTCGGACACATAGCCCCGGATATAGTACGGGTCTGTCACGTCCTGCTCGTACATCTGCCGGTCAAAGTCCAGATACTGGTAAGCCAGCACCCGGTTCCACCCCGAGGATTTATAGGGGTGAAAGGCGGTGGTGGAGTAGCCCTGGCTGCCCGCCAGGGCGGCCAGAGAGGGCATCCCGTCCTCCACATACAGCTGATAGGCCACCGTGTGGGGCGGCTGGAACAGGCTGGTAAAGCCGGTGAGGTATTCAAACTCGATGGTGGCGGTGCCGCCCCCGGTGACCGAGGAATACATCCAGCCCTTGATGGTGTTCTCCTCTAAGCTGTGGAGAAAGGGGGTGGGGTCCTCCGAAGGCTGGAAGCTGTCAAACACCGTCAGGTCCCCGAAGGACTCGTTCATCACCACCACGATGTTCACCGGCTGCCGCTCCGGGTCCCCCGGGAGGCCTGGATAGCGCTCCATCAGCTCCAGCACCGCCTGCCGGGAGTAGCCCTCCGGCCGCTCCACCGCGGAGTAGCGCAGGGCAATGGTAAAATTGAGCAGAAAGCCGTTGCGCTGGGTCACCCACTGCTGGGTGTAGATTCCCAGGGCGGGCAGCATCCCGGTGCAGAAAAAGGCCAGGCAGTAACCCACCACCGCCCCCCACAGGGCAAGCCCCGCCGGCCAGGGCAGCTTCGCCCTGCGCCGCTGGGGGGCACAGAACAGCACCAGGGCCAGATAGGCCGTCAGCAGCACCGCCGCCTGCACCATGCTCTCATCCATGGAGTAGTCAAAGCCGCCGGCCACATTGGCCGCGGTGCGCCAGCCGGTGATGTCCGCGGGGAACAGGATGCGCCCCCGGAAGCGGAGCACATAGTGGTTCACCAGTCCGAACAGAAAGGCCGCTCCCGCCCCCGCCGCCGCCGCGCGGCGGTTGCGCCCCAGGACCAGGCGCAGGGCGGTAAACAGCAGATAATACCACACTAAATTCATCAGCACCTGCCAGGCGTACAGGTCCTGAAAGACGTCGTTTTCGTTCAGCAGCTCCACCATCCACAGGCAGGCCCAGGGCCCCAGCAGGAACACCAGCCGGGAGGCCCACCTGGCCGGCCGCTCCCGGATGTCCCGGCCCAGCCCCTGGACGGAGCGCGTTATGTATCCCATGACCTTCATTTGTATTTTGTTTCCTCCCAACGCGGACAGGCCGCTCAAGTTATAAGCATACCCGATTTACGGGAAAATGCAAGGGTCCCAGCGGGGATTTTCTCGAAAATCCCGTCCTCCCCCTCCCTTATCAGGACGGAAATCTTCCGCCTCCGGCGCGGCGGCGCCTCTTTTTATTCGTTTTATGCATAAATTGATGAATATTCCTTCTTTCCACTCCGGCCGCCTCTCCCGCCGCGTCTTCGCCCATAGTCTGGGGCAGGCCGGGGTTCTCTCCTTCGGTCCATTTCCACAAAAAAAACGGCGGCGGCGGGCGTTTTTCGAATATTTATCTATTGACTGTGTATAAATATTGGAGTATACTCATCCCATCGTCCGGGCAGACCGGACCGCTATTGAAAAGGAGAATCACGACCATGAAAAAGTTTCTTGCTCTGACCATGGCCCTGGCCATGTCCCTGTCCCTGGCCGCCTGCGGCGGCGGCAACGGCGGCGACAGCTCCGGCCTGTCCGGCGCTCTGGTGGAGTCCGGCAAGCTGATCATGTCCACCAACGCCGCCTTCCCCCCCTATGAGATGGTGTCCAGCGGCGAGGGCGCCTATCAGGGCTCCGACGGCGTGGCCCTGGAGGGCATCGACATCGAAATCGCCATGGCCATCGCCGACAAGCTGGGCCTGGAGCTGATCATCGACGACATGGACTTCGACGCCGCCCAGATGGCGGTGCAGAACGGCGCCGCCGACATGATGCTGGCCGGCCTGAGCTACTCCGACGAGCGGGACGAGGTCCTGGACTTCACCGACTCCTACGCCACCGGCATCCAGTCCGTCATCGTCAAGGAGGACTCCGCCTTCAAGACCATTGACGACCTGGTCAACGCCGAAATGATCGGCACCCAGCGGGGCACCACCGGCTTCATCTACGCCTCCGACACCCCCGAGAACGGCGGC
>CASECK010000138.1 GCA_949286295.1 uncultured bacterium
CGCCACCGCCCGGGCCATCGCCCGGGAGACGGGGTGCGCCGTGGGGGAGCTGACCATGCTGATGGACGGGCCGGACAGCCGGCTGGAGAATTATACCCAGGGGATGTGGGATAACATCCTGGCGGTGGTGGACGGCTTTGCCGGAGGGGAGGGGCTGTCATGAGAAAGCTCAAGCATGGAAAGCTCACCTCCGGCTGCGCCGGGGCCTGCTGTCTGAAGATAGAGGGGCTGTCGGTGAATTTAGAGGGGGACTGCATCCTGGAGGATGTGTCCTTCCACCTCCACTGCGGGGAGATTGCGGCCCTTATCGGCCCCAATGGGGCGGGCAAGTCCACCCTGTTTCGCAGCATTCTGGGGCAGACTCCCTACCGGGGACAGATCACCTTCGCCCCGGCGGGGGGACCGGCCGTCAGCCTGGCCGGAGCCGCCGTCACCGGCGGGGCCCGGCCTCTGGTGGGCTATGTGCCCCAGTCCCCGAATTTTGACCGGGGGGACCCGGTGAGCGTGCTGGACTTCTTCACCGCGGCCACCGCCCGGTGGCCGGTGTGGCTGCCCCTCCCCCGCCGGTACCGGGAGCAGGCCGCCGCCGTCCTGGCCCGGGTCCACGGGGAGGACCTGCTGGACCGGCCCATGGGAGCGCTGTCCGGGGGGCAGCTGCAGCGGGTGCTGCTGGCCCTGGCTTTGGAGCCGGTGCCTCATATCCTGATTTTGGACGAGCCCCTGTCCGGCGTGGACATCGAGGGGGAGCACCAGCTGCTGGAGATGCTGGACGAGCTGCGCACCCAGTACGATTTGTCCATCTTCCTGTCCACCCACGACTTTGCCACGCTGGAGCAGTTTGCCGACAAGGTTATCCTGCTCAACCGCCGGGTGCTTCAGGCGGGGACGCCGGGAGAGGTGCTCTCCTCCCCGGAGTTTTACCAGACCTTCCATCTGAAGATGGGGAGAGGGGGGGAGCGGTGATGGAACTTTGGTACACGCTGCTGTCCGCGCTGCCCTTTGCGTGGGCCCAGCCGGGACAGATGTACTTTATGAAAAACGCCCTGCTGGCGGTGCTGATTATCGGCCCGCTGTTTGGGCTGCTGTCCACCATGGTGGTCCACAGCCGGATGTCTTTTTTCTCCGACGCGCTGGGCCACTCGGCCTTTACCGGCATGGCCATCGGGGCCCTGTGCGGCTTTGACCGGCCCACCTGGGCGGCGGTGATATTCGCCATTGTGTTCGCCCTGCTGTTCAATCTGGTCCGGCGGCGCACCGCCCTGGCCAGCGACACGGTAATCGGGGTGTTCTCCTCCATCGCGGTGGCCCTGGGCATCTTCCTGTCCACCATGAACGGGCGCTCCTTCACCCGGTTTAACAGCCTTCTGGTGGGCGATATCCTGTCGGTGGAGCCGGCCATGCTGGGGGTGCTGGCCCTCATTTTGCTGGCGGTGGTCCTGCTGTGGCTGGCCTGCTTCAACCAGCTGATGCTCTCCGCCGTCCACCCGGCCCTGGCCGACAGCCGGGGGGTGCGGGTGTTCTGGCAGGAGACGGTGTTCTCCGTGGCCATCGCGGTGGTGGTCACCCTGTCCATGACCTGGGTGGGGCTGCTGGTCATCAACTCCCTGCTGGTCCTGCCCGCCGCCGCCGCCCGGAATCTGGCCCGGAATATGCGGCAGTACCACCTGCTGTCCCTGCTGGGGCCGGTGGCCGCCGGGGTGGCGGGACTGATGACCTCCTACTGCCTGGGGCCCTCCGCCGGAGCCTCCATCACCTTGTATCTGGCGGCGTGGTTCGCCCTGACCTTCCTGTTCCGGAAACTGTGAAAACACCCCCGCGGGCTCCAGACCCGCGGGGGTGTTTTCCGGTCCGCCCGGCGCGGGCGGCAAAGGGGCTGACAGGTGAAAATCCAAGGGAGACTGTACATTTTCGACAAAAATAAGGGGGGACTATCTGGGGGTTATGTTGACAAACGCTGAAAAAAGGACTATGCTTACCCTGTCAAGGAGGAGAGAGGGGCGGTCCGTGGGGGACGCGGGCCGCCGGAGAGGAGAGCGGTCATGGTTACGCCAAAGGAATTCTGGAACAGACGCGCCCCGGGCTATGACGCCAGCTCCGGGGTCACCTATGCCAAGACCAACCAAAAGACGGCGCAGCTGGCGCTGAAGTATCTGAAGGAGGACGACCGGGTGTTGGAGTTCGCCTGCGGGACGGGGACCATCGCCCTCCAGGTGGCCCCCCATGTGGAGCGCTACCGGGCCATCGACATCTCCGACGGGATGGTGGCCCTGGCCCGAGATAAGTTGGCCCGGGCGGGGCTAACGCACGTTCAGCTGTCCCAGACGGACCTGTTCGACCCTGGGCTGGAGGAGGGCGGCTTTGACGCGGTGCTGGCCTTCAACGTGCTGTGCTATCTGCCCGACCGGGCCCAGGTGCTGGAGCGGGTGTGCGCCCTGCTGCGGCCCGGCGGGATGTTCCTGTCGGCCACCGACTGCCTGGGGGAGAAGTTCACCTGGGCGGGACTGAAGAAGTTCTGGAAGAGCCGCACCGGCCGGATGCCCTATGTGGCCTTCGACACGATGCAGGAGCTGGAGCGGGCGGTGGCCGCCGCGGGATTTGACGTGCTGGAGCGGGAAAATCTCTACCCCGCGCCCCCCAATCTGTTCCTGGCCGCCCGCAAAATATGACGGCCCGTCCTCTGAGAGGCGGCAAAACGCCCCCGCGCACCGGCGGTGCGCGGGGGCGTTTTGTTTACGGCGTGTCGATGTCCACCAGGATGTTGTCGGTGCCGTGTTGTTCAAATTCGTTGATATAGGCCTCGATACGGCTGTTGAGCTCGTCATAGTTGCTCTCGTCGATGGGGGCGTCGTCCATGTCCCGGCGGGCCAGGTCCTCGGCCAGAATGTCGAAGAACACGTTGTTCTCATATTCGGCGATGGCCTCGTGGATTCCCCCCTCCACAAAGGCGCGGGAGGGGACGATCTCCCCCTGGTACAGCTCGGCCAGCTCGGGCATCCCCTCCAGGGCGGCCCGGGCGAAGAGCAGGCTCTCCACCTCGTCGTAGTCCTGGAAGCGCTGCTCCCCGCGGGTGGCGTTGAGCACCCAGTTGCCGATGTACACCAGGTCCAGCAGCCGGCGGAACTGCTTTTTATTCAGCTCGAAGTTCACAGGGAACCCTCCCTTCTGAAACGTCTCCTGCGATTCCTATTATAGTCAGCACGGGCGATTTGTCAAATGGAGAAAGACGGGAATCGCCCTTGTTTTTTGTGGGGAAATGGCATACAATGAACAGGATGGCTCCCGCCCCTTTACACAGCGGAGGAAACCGTGTATAATACCTCCGCTTACCCATGGCAAGCGCATCTCGCCGGAGGTTGGAGGCCTTTATGGAAAAGGACGTGGTCATCTCCATCAAGGGGATACAGAAATACGAGGGGGCGGAGCAGGACGTGATCGAGCTGGTCACCGCCGGCCGCCTGTCCCGGGACGGGGGGCAGTATACCCTGTCCTATCAGGAGAGCGAGCTTACCGGTCTGGAGGGCACCCTGACCACCATCCAGGTGGAGGGGGAGCAGGTCACCCTGATGCGGATGGGCCAGTTCAACAGTCAGATGGTGTTTCAGGAGGGCCGGCGCCATCTGTCCATGTACAATACACCATATGGCGCCATGGCCATCGGGGTGAATACCCGGCACCTGCTGGCCCAGGTGGACGACCAGGGCGGGGATATTGAGATTGATTATGCCATCGAGATTGACCACGCGCTGGCGGGGCGGAGCATATTCCGCATCAACATCAAGCGGGCGGAGACGGGGCTGGAGAGTCTGAAGCAGTGAGCGCGGGGGCAATCTCGCGTACCGCAGGGCGGGCTTTGCCCGCCCGAGGACCAATCGGCCAGGGGCCCCCGGGCGGCGGGCCGCCCGGGGTGATTGATCACGCGCTGGCGGGTCGGAGCATATTCCGCATCAACATCAAGCAGGCGGAGACGGGGCTGGAGGGTTGGAAGCAGGAGGCGGACCTCCGGCGCCTTCCCGCAGCGGGACTATTTTACGAAGTATAGGATAAGGTGTGAGAAAAAGAGATGCTGAACATGATTCAATCAGCCAGGGCCCAGGTGGCCCAGCTGACCCAGGAGGCCTATGAGCGGGCGGCGGCGGCCGGCCTGCTCCCCGAGGGGGTGCAGGTGAGCGCCACCGTGGAGATTCCCAAGGACGCCGCCCACGGGGACTATGCCTCCTCCTTTGCCATGGCAGGGGCCAGGGCCATGCATATGGCCCCCCGGCAGATTGCCCAGATTATTGTGGACCACCTCCGGCTGGAGGACAGCTATTTCCAGAAAGCGGAGATTGCCGGCCCCGGCTTTTTGAATTTCACCCTGGGGGCGAAGTGGTACGGGCAGGTGCTGGCCGCCGTGGAGAGCGAGGGAGCGGACTATGGCTCCGGCAGCGAGGGGGCTGGCAGGCGGGTGATGGTGGAGTTTGTCTCCGCCAATCCCACCGGCCCGATGCATATGGGCAACGCCC
>CASECK010000139.1 GCA_949286295.1 uncultured bacterium
TGTCCAGCAGCCGGGCCAGGGTGTCCGCCTTCTCCCCCCGGTCCACCTCCAGGCGGTACTGGACGATGTCGGGGCGGTTCTCCTGGTCGGCGGGGACGGTGATCTCCACCGGGTCCCGCTGGTACACCCAGGAGATGTCCATCACCTCACGGCTGATGGTGGCGGAAAACAGGCCCAGATTGCGCCGCTGGGGCATCCTGTCCAGGATGTGGGTCACATCTCGGACAAAGCCCATGTCCAGCATCCGGTCGGCCTCGTCCAGCACCACGGTCTGCACCTGGTCCAGCCGGACGGTGCGCCGCTTCATGTGGTCCATCAGCCGCCCCGGGGTGGCCACCACAATCTGGGGGAACTTCTTCAGCTGGGTAATCTGCTTGTCGATGGGCTGGCCGCCGTACAGGCACACCACCCGGACTCCCTCCTTAAAGGCGCACAGGTCCCTCAGCTCGTCCTGAATCTGGATGGCCAGCTCCCGGGTGGGGGCCAGCACCAGGGCCTGCACCCGGCTGTCCTCCGGCTCCACGTGCTCCACCATGGGGATGCCAAAGGCAAAGGTCTTCCCCGTGCCGGTGGGCGCTTTGGCGATGACGTCCTTCCAGTCCATAAAATAGGGGATGGCCCCCACCTGAATGGGGGTGGCCTCCACATAGCCCTTCTTCTCGATGGCGCGCATAAGCGCGGGGGACAGGCCCATCTGGTCATACCGGCCCTGCTCGCTGACAGTTTGTCCGTTGATTTCCATCCCGGTCCGTTCCTTTCTCTTTCGTCTGATTCAAGGCCCATCCCAATCCACGCAAGCCGCCGGCGTCCTCGTCCGGCGCGGCCCCGAATCGCCCGGAGCGGCCCGCCGCCCCGAAAAATCGTCCAGTTATTATTATACCAGCTTTTCGCCGCTTGTCCATCCTTTCCCCACCCCGATTCCCCGCCGGAGCACAAAAACCGCCCGCGCCCCAGTCGCGGGGGCGCGGGCGGCCGTCGGGTCTTTGGAAGGCGCGTCTTACCAAGAGAAGTGCCCAAAGGGCCACTGGAAGTAGTAGCCGTTGTCCGTCTGCTGCTGTTGCTGCTGTTGCAGCTGGTTGTTGGCCTCGGTCTGGGCGTTTTTCTCGTCGAAGGTGACGGTGATGGTCATCTCCTGCTGCTGGCGCACCACCGTCAGGGCGGCGGTGTCGCCCGCCTTATAGTCGCTGGACAGGGCGGCGGTCAGGGCCGAGGGGGAGTCCACGGCGGTGCCGTCGATAGCGGTGATAATGTCGTTGAGCTGCAGGCCGGCTTTCTGGGCGCAGGAGCCCTCGGCGATATAGATTACCTCGGCCCCGGCGGGGATGCCGTAGCGCTGGACCTGCTGGTCCACCGCCTGGACCTGAATGCCCAGGTAGGGCTTCCCGGTGACATAGCCGTGCTCAATCAGGTCAGACAGGATGCTCTTCACGTCGTTGATGGGCAGGGCAAAGCCGAGGCCCTCGGCGGACACGCCGGAGGTGGACTGGGTATACTTGGCGGACACGATGCCCACCACGTTGCCGTAGCTGTCAAACAGGGGGCCGCCGGAGTTGCCCGGGTTGATGGCGCAGTTGGTCTGAAGCACATTCAGGGTGATGGCCACGTCGCTGTCGGTGTTGGGGTCGGTCCCGGTGGTGGTGATCAGCCTGTCCAGGGCGGAGACCATGCCGTCGGTAAAGGTGAAGGTCAGCTCGCCCAGGGGGTTGCCGATGGCGTACACATCCTCGCCCACCACCAGCTTGCTGGAATCGCCCAGGGTGACGGGCTGCAGGCCGGTGGCCTCGATTTTCAGCACGGCCACGTCGTTGTCCTGCTCTCCCCCCACCAGGGCGGCGGTATACTTATCCCCGTTGGCGAAGGACACCTGAATGTCCACCGAGGAGTCGTTGACCGCCTCCTCGATGACATGGTAATTGGTCACGATATACCCGTCCTGGGTGAGGACAAAGCCAGAGCCGCTGGCGGCGGAGGTGGTGGTCTGGCCGAAGATGTTCACGGTGGTGTTCACCGTGATGCCCACGCAGGAGGGGAGGTTGGCGGCGTACAGCTGCTCCGGGGTCATGGGCTGGCCGTTGTTGGAGTTCACCATGGTTTCCACCTGGGGCCGCTCCCCCTGGTAAATCACGGTATCCGGCCGGGCCGCACTCTGGTACAGGGCCGCCCCGCCCACTCCGGCGGCGGCGCCCGCCACGGCGCAGGCCAGGATAAGCGCCGCCGCCCGGGTCCAGCCGCGCTTCCTCCTGGGGGGCTGGCCGGGGGCGGAGGGTTGGCCCGCGCCCTGCGCGGGTGCCGGGTCGGTATAGTCGCCAAAGCCGCCCCGGTAACCGTCATTCTCGCTGTTATAGAAATTGAATTCGTCCATACTGGAAACGCTCCTTTCATCTGTGGAAAAGAACCGTCCTGTCCTCTTTCCCTGAAGCTGTGTCCATCATAGCGCAGAAATATGAAGAAAGCATGAAGAAAAAGGGAGAACTTTTTGAACTTTCCCCAGCACTCCAGAGGTCTCAGGGCTGCCGGCCGTCCGGGCGGCCGGGCCGCTCGGACAAAATGGCGGCGATGTCCCGGGCCGCGGCAATCAGGTCCAGCCTGACCCCCCGGAAGATGCCCATACTGGCCAGATTGAGCAAAATGAGCAGCACCGTGGGGCCCAGAATCATGCCCAGCACGCCGGCCAGTCGCATCCCCACATAGATGCTGATCAGGGACAGGGTGGGGGATAGTCCGGTCTGGTCGCCCACGAATTTCGGCTCCATCACCCGGCGGAACAGGGCGACAATTCCCCAGATGACCATCAGCTCCACCGCGGCGGGGATGTCCCGCATAAACAGGGCGATAAACGCCCAGGGCACCATGACAGTGCCCGCGCCGATGATGGGGATAAAGTCCATGACCGCCAGCCCCAGGGACAGCAGCAGGCCATAGGGCTGGTCAATGACGAAAAATCCCACCAGGAGGATGAAAAACACCCCCACCGACAGCAAAAACTCCGCCTTCAGATAGCCCCCGAAGGCCCCCAGGGCCACGGTGCGCACCTGGCCCAGAAAGCGCAGGATACTCTCGTCCACACAGTGGGCCGCCCGGCTGCGGATGTAGGGGTAATCCGCCGTCAACAGATAGGTGGCCATGATGAAGATGACCAGGGCCACGACAAAGGAGGGCAGGCCCATGGCCTTCTCTCCGGCCACCTTGCCCAGCGTGCCCAGCGCCTCCGGGACGGCGCTGCCCAGCCACTCCAGCAGGCTGGCCACGCTGTTCTCCACCAGAGCTGTCACCTGGGGCGGCACCAGGGTCAGCAGGTTGGACAACAGCACCTCCACCTGGTCCAGGGTGGACTGCAGGCTGTCCAGCAGGCCGCTCCAGTTCTGGACCAGAGAGAGCAGCTGTCCCGCCGCCGCATAGCCCAGCAGGCCCACGGCCCCCCCTACCAGTCCAAACAGCAGCACCACCAGCAGCAGAGACAGCGGTCCCCGGCTCCAGCCGGTGAGCTTTTGCAGCCGCTTGACCGCCGGGTTGAGCAGCACCGCCACCACCAGCGCGAAAATAAAGGGGGCGAACAGGGACGCCAGAGGTCCGCCGAAGCGCGCCACCAGCCACACAACCAGGGCCGCCAGGATAAAGCGTATCCCCAGCCGGAGCCACAGGGCGCCCCGCTGGCGCCAGGACAGCTGCTGTAAATCCACGGAAAAGACCTCCTCTTCTCGGTTGCAGTGTGGAGTATGGTAACCGAAGGCAGCGCAAAAATGGTGAATAATGTGTAAATTCACAAAACAGAAAAACCCGCGGCCCGGCCGTCACGGGGGACGGCCGGGCCCGCGGACTCACAGGCGGTACACCATACCCACCAGGTTGGGACCGGCGTTGATGGACACCACGCCGCCCACGGGATACTCCAGCGCCGGCTCCTCCCCCAGCTCCAGGCGGCAGGCCTCTTTCAGCCGGCTGGCCTGCTCCAGGTTGTTGCCCCGGATGAGTAGATAGGGGGTGCCGCTCCGGCGCTCCTTCTTGCACAGCTGCGTCAGGGTGGCAATCACGTTTTTCTCCCCCCGGATCTTGGCCAGAATTTTAGACTCCCCGCCGGCAAAGGTCATGACGGGCTTGAGCCCCAGGGCCTCGCCCATAAAGGCGGCGGCGGCGGAGATGCGCCCCGACTTCTTGGCAAAGCGCAAATCCAGCGGCGCAAAGACGACCCGCACGTGGTCCACCCAGTCCTGGATATACGCCGCCACCTCGGCGGCGCCGGCCCCGGCGGCGGCCATGGCCGCCCCCTGGACCACCGCCCAGCCGTATCCCATGGAATAGGTCTTGGAATCAATCAGATGGATGCCAAAGCTCTCCCTGGCCTCCGGGTGGTCCTCGTAGAACTCCTCCCGGGCCTGCACCGCGTTCATGTAGGTGGAGGACCCCTTGGAGTTGATGGAGGTGTGAATTAGGTCGGTGTACCCCTCCCTCCAGGCCTGCTCATAGCACTCGGTGAACAGATAGGCGTTGAGCTGAGCGTGGGTGGGAATCTGCGGGGCGGACAGCAGCATCTCATAAAACTGGTCGGGGGTGAAGTCCACGCCGTCGGCGTACTCCCTGTCCCCCATGGCGATGGGGAAGGGGAGCAGCTGAATCTTCTGCTCCCGCAGCAGATGGGCGGGGATGTCGGCGGCGGAATCGGTGGTAAACTTGATGCGGGACATGGCAGAGCAGGCCTCCTCAGCCGGACCGGAGTCCGGAGTATTGCAACAGGTTCGATTCATTATCCCAGAGGACCGGGCGGTTGTCAATGCGGCAACTCCAAAATCCCTAAATTTTTCGGCCGCTCAGCGCTTTTTCCGCTCCAGCCGGCGGCGGGTGCCGTCCGGGTAAAGGATACAGGCGTTGTCCAGCTGGGCGTTGAGGGAGGCCTTGCAGGCGTCGATATACTCCCGGCGCAGGGCGTCCCGCTCAGCTGTCTCCTCCGCCGTCAGCCCCCCGGGACTGGCGGCCTTTCGGGCCAGGTGGTTGATGCGCTCGATTTTCTTGCGGTCTATCATACATATCGCTCCAATACCAGCATAGTCCGGCCCTTTTTGGACTGACCGGGAACCTGCTTGACCACGCACTTGCCCAGTCCCCGGCAGGTGAGCACGTCCCCCTCCTGCACCAGTCTGTCCGCCTTCAGGCACTCCCGGTGGTTGAGGGACACCTTCCCCGCTGAGATAAGGCCGGCCGCCTTGGCCCGGGACACAGAGAAGCCCGCGGCCGCCACTGCGTCCAGGCGGGGGGTGGCCACCGTGTCCCGGATGGTCCTGACCTGGACGGGGGCCGGGGAGAGCTGCCCCAGGTCAATCTCCCGCAGGCTGACCTTCCAGCGCCCGGCCTGGGACCACTGGGACAGCAAAATGGGGGCCGCCTGGCGCAGGGCTACCACCTGGCACCGGCCAGGGCCGGGAAAGAGAATGTCCCCCAGCTTCTCCCGGGTCAGTCCCAGGCCCATCAGAGCGCCCAGCACATCCCGGTGGGTCAGCCCGGCGCTGTCAGGGTAGACGGCCTCCAGGGCGGTCAGAGGCCCCTCCGGACCGGCGCACACGCTCTGCTCCTCCTGCCAGTCGGGCAGAAAGGCGCACACGCACCGCTCCGCGCCGGGGTAGCCGCCCCAGAACAGGTGCCTGGGCCGGCCCCAGGCGTCCAGCAGGCCGGCCACCGCCGCCTGCTCCCCCGGGAAAAGGAAGGGGGTATGGGCGGGCACGCCCCGCTCCTGAGCCAGCTCCAGCTTGTCCAGCGTCCGGGCAAGCAGCACCCGCTCCTCCCCGCTGCGGGCGCAGCGGTCCAGCAGCTCTTTTTTTGTCATGGCGCAGCCCTCCCCCGCCCTGTGTTCCGGCTTCAGTATACCCGGCCGCCCGGGGCCTGTCAACCGGAAACAGGGCTGAAAACAGACGCTTCCCGTGCCAGACGGCACGGGAAGCGGAAGGAACCTTTGGTTGTTCAGGCCAGCTTGGCGCTGTTCACCTTGACGCCGGGGCCCATGGTGGCGGCCACGGTGCAGCTTCTGATGTACTGACCCTTGGCGGCGGCGGGCTTGGCCTTGATGATGGCGCCCATGATGGCGTTGA
>CASECK010000140.1 GCA_949286295.1 uncultured bacterium
GCGGGCCGCCCCGCGGCCTCCGGCCGCCTATTCCGAACGTTGAGGAGCAGAAGCTATGAAACTATGGGCAGGAAGATTCCAAAAAGAGACCGACGCGCTGGTCAACGATTTCAACTCCTCCATCAGCTTTGACGCCCGGCTGTACCGGCAGGACATCCAGGGTTCCATCGCCCACGCCGCCATGCTGGGCCGGCAGGGAATCATCGGGCAGGAGGAGGCCGGGGAAATCATCGCGGGGCTGGAGGCCATTCTGGCCGACGTGGAGGCCGGCAGGGTGGAGTTCTCTGCGGACAACGAGGACATCCACATGAACATCGAGGCGCTGCTGACCCAGCGCATCGGCCAGGCGGGCAAACGCCTGCACACCGCCCGCTCCCGGAACGACCAGGTGGCGGTGGACACCCGGCTGTATGTCAAGCAGGAGATTCCCGTCCTCACCGGCCAGCTGCTGGAGCTGGAGCGGGTGCTGGCCGGCAAGGCCAGGGACCATCTGGATACGGTGATGCCGGGCTACACCCACCTGCAGCGGGCCCAGCCCACCACCTTCGCCCACTACATGATGGCCTACGCCAATATGTTCAAGCGGGACGTCACCCGCCTGGAGGACTGCCTGGCGCGGCTGGACGAGTGCCCCCTGGGGGCCGGCGCCCTGGCCGCCTCCACCTATCCGGTGGACCGCTTCCAGACCGCCCGGGCCCTGGGCTTCTCCAAGCCCACCGACAACTCCATGGATTCTGTCTCCGACCGGGACTACGCCATCGAGCTGCTGTCCGCCCTGTCCATCCTGATGATGCACCTGTCCCGGTTCTCCGAGGAGATTGTGCTGTGGTGCTCCTGGGAGTTTAAATTCGTGGACCTGGACGACGCCTACTCCACCGGCTCGTCCATCATGCCCCAGAAGAAAAATCCCGATGTGGCCGAGCTGGTCCGGGGCAAGACCGGGCGGGTGTACGGGGCGCTGGTCACCCTGCTGACCGTGATGAAGTCCCTGCCCCTGGCCTATAACAAGGATATGCAGGAGGACAAGCAGGCCCTCTTTGACGCCATCGACACGGTGGAGCTGTGCCTGCCCGTCTTTTCCGCCATGCTGGACACCCTCACCGTCCGGCCGAAGGATATGGCCCGGGCGGCCTCCGGCGGGTTCATCAACGCCACCGACTGCGCCGACTACCTGACCAAGAAGGGCCTGCCCTTCCGGGAGGCCTATATGATTGTGGGGCGGCTGGTCAACGCCTGCATCAAGACCGGGGACACCCTGGATACCCTGACGCTGAAGGATTTTCGCGCCATCTGCGCGCTGTTTGACGAGGATGTGTACGACGCGCTGTCCCTCAAGACCTGCGTCAATGAGAGAAAGGTCTACGGCGGCCCCGCCCGGGAGTGTGTGGAGCAGCAGATTCAGCTGATTGAGGACTTTGTGGAGGCGCGGAAATGAGCGGGCGGAATCTGGCGTCACTGTTGCTGCTGGCCCTGCTGGCGGGCTGTTCCGCCGGGGGGAACGTATCCGGCGGGAGCGGTCCCGCGGGGCCGGCCGGCAGTTCTGTCCCGGAGCTGGAGGCCTCGGAGGGGCCGGGTACTTCTCAGGATACGGAACCGTCCGCAGCTGCTCTGTCCTTTTCCGACCTGCCGGATACGTTTTCCTTTTCCAGCGAGGACGGTGCGTGGGGGATGGAACTGACCCTGGGGGATGACGGGAGCGTTCAGGGAATGTGCCGCGACACCTTTGCAGAAGACGTGGGCGCGGAGTATCCTAACGGGACCGAGTACCGCTGCCAGCTCCAGGGGAAATTCTCCCCGCCGGAGCAGGTGAACGCATATACCTGGTCCACCCATGTGGAGGATCTGAAACTGGTCGGCACCCCGGGGGCCATCACCTATGAGGGGGGCGTCCGGTATATCGACTTCGAGCCATACGGTCTGGAGGATGCGGACGAGGTGCTGATCTATCTGCCCGGAACGCCCCTGGCAGATTTGCCCGAAGGACAGTTCCCCTGGCTGGACCCCGCGCGTCATGTCTCCAGCGGCACCCTCTCTGTCTATGGCCTTTACAATGTGAACGAAGAACAGGGGTTCGTGGGCGTTCTGGCCTAAACGGCCCGGAGAGACAAAACTGAAAGAAACCAGGTGGCATCCATGAGCATTCCCAAGGTATACATCGACGGCAAGGAGGGCACCACCGGCCTTCAAATTTACGAGCGGCTGGGGGGGCGGAAGGACATTGAGCTGCTCCTCATCGGTGAGGACAGGCGCAAGGACCGGTCGGAGCGGAAGAAATTCCTCAACGCCGCCGATTTGGTCTTTCTCTGCCTGCCCGACGGGGCCGCCCGGGAGGCGGTGGCCATGATTGAAAACCCCCGCACCCGGGTCATCGACGCCTCCACCGCCCACCGCACGGCGGCGGGCTGGGTATACGGCTTTCCCGAGCTGCTGCCCGGGCAGCGCCAGCGGGTGAAATTCGCTTCCCGGGTGGCCAACCCGGGCTGTCACGCCACCGGATTTTTGGCCACGGTGGCCCCGCTGGTGCAACTGGGCGTCCTGCCCCGGGACTACCCCCTGAGCTGCTGGTCGCTGACCGGCTACTCCGGCGGGGGGAAGAAGCTCATCGCCGAGTATGAGGACCCTGGCCGCTCCCCCCTATTGAAGTCGCCGGCTCCGTACGCCCTTGGCCTTCAACACAAGCATCTGCCCGAGATGCAGGCGGTGGCCGGCCTGGGCGCTCCGCCCGCCTTCCTGCCGGTGCTGGGGGATATTTACAAGGGCATGACCACCTGCGTCATGGTGCACAACCGCCTGCTGAAGGGCACCCCCACCGCCCAGGACCTCTGCGAGATGCTCCAGAGCTACTATCAGGGACAGGCGCTGGTCCGGGTGCGCCCCTTCGGGGAGGAGACCGGCAGGCTGTATACCGGCCAGCTGGCCGGCCGGGACGGCCTGGAGATTACCGTCTCCGGCCACGGGGAGCAGACCCTGCTGGCCGCCCAGTTTGACAACCTGGGCAAGGGGGCCAGCGGCGGGGCGGTGCAGAATATGAATATTATGCTGGGCTTCTCCGAGACGGAGGGGCTGAATCTGACGTGAACGGCGCTTCGCGCCCCAAGGAAAGGCGAGGGATGGATATGTGCAACGAGATATCCGGCGGCGTGTGCGCCGCCCGGGGCTTCCGGGCCGGCGGCGTCCACTGCGGCGTCAAGGCCAGCAGCAGCCCGGACAAGAACGACCTGGCGCTCATCCTGTCTGAGCGGGAGTGCGCCGCCGCCGCCGTCTACACCCTCAACCGGGTGAAGGCGGCCCCCCTGTACGTGACCATGGAGCACCTGGAGGACGGGACGGCCTGGGGCGTGGTGGCCAACAGCGGCAACGCCAACGCCTGTTGTCCCATGAGCCATGAGAACGCCCAGGCCATGTGCGCCGCCGCCGCCGCCGCCACCGGCCGGGAGCCGGAGGATTTTGTGGTGGCCTCCACCGGCGTCATCGGACAGACCATCAACATCGCCGCCTTCCAGGAGGGGATGCCCCGGGCGGCGGCCGCCCTGAGCGCCAGCGGCTCCGCCGCCGCCGCCAGGGCCATTATGACCACCGACACCACCCAAAAGGAGATTGCGGTCTCCTTCCAGCTGGGGGGCAGGGAGGTGCGCCTGGGGGCCATCGCCAAGGGCTCTGGGATGATTCACCCCAATATGGGCACCATGCTGGCCTTTCTCACCACCGACTGCGCCATCACCCCCGCGCTGCTGGCCGACGCCCTGCGGGAGGTGGCGGCCAAGACCTTCAACCGGGTCACTGTGGACGGGGACACCTCCACCAACGACACCTGCGCGGTGCTGGCCAACGGCATGGCGGGCAACCCCCTGGTGGAGTGGAAGGACCAGGACTATGAGGCCTTCCGGGACGCCCTGGCCTATGTGTGCCGCCATCTGGCCCGGGCCATCGCCGCCGACGGCGAAGGGGCGAGCAAGCTGATTACCTGCCGGGTGGCGGGCGCCCGCAGCGAGGAGAGCGCCGAGCGGCTGGCCAAGGCGGTGGTGGGTTCCTCCCTGGTGAAGACCGCCATGTTCGGCGCCGACGCCAACTGGGGCCGGGTGCTGTGCGCCATGGGCTATTCCAAGGCCCCCTTCCGGCCAGAGCGGGTGGACATCTCCTTCCGCTCCGGCGCTGGCCAGGTGCTGGTCTGCCAGGGAGGGGACGGAACGGCCTTTGACGAGACCGCGGCCCGGGAGATTCTCTCCCAGAAGGAAGTGGTCATTGACGTGGACCTGCACGAGGGGGAGGACAGCGCCGAGTGCTGGGGCTGCGATCTCACCTATGACTATGTGAAAATCAACGGCGACTACCGGACCTGAGCGGCCCGGCGGGACGGCCGAAGGAGAGGAGCGGGACAATATGTCCTTTCAGGAAACCGACCGGGCCCAGGTGCTGGCCGAGGCCCTGCCCTATATCCAGCGCTTCTATGGCAAGACCATCGTGGTAAAGTACGGCGGCAGCGCCATGGTGTCCGGCCAGCTGCGCCACGCCGTCATCTCGGACATCGTGCTGCTGTCCCTGGTGGGAATCCGGGTGGTGATGGTCCACGGCGGCGGGCCTGAAATCAGCCGGATGCTGGAACAGGTGGGCAAAAACAGCCACTTTGTGGACGGCCTGCGCTACACGGACGGGGAGACCATGGACATCGTGCAGCAGGTGCTGTGCGGCAAGGTGAACAAGGACCTGGCGGCCACCATCAACCGCACCGGCGGCCGGGCCCTGGGCCTGTGCGGCCTGGACGGCGGCCTGTTCCAGGCCAGGAAGCTGGACGACAAATACGGCCTGGTGGGGGAGATTCACCAGGTGGACCCCCGGCCCGTCACCGACGCGCTGGCGGACGGGTATATCCCCGTGGTGTCCACCGTGGCCCAGGGGACCGACGATGCGGTGGCCTACAACGTCAACGCCGACACCGCCGCGGCCAAGCTGGCGGTGGCCCTGAAGGCGGAGAAGCTGATTTTGCTCACCGACGTGCGGGGACTGCTCCGGGACCCCGGGGACGAGAACACGCTGATTGCCGAGCTGCAGCTGTCCTCCGTCCCCGCCTTGGTGCGGGAGGGCGTCATCACCGGGGGGATGATTCCCAAGGTGGACTGCTGCGTGGAGAGCGTGCGCTCCGGCGTGGGCTCGGCCGTCATTCTGGACGGCCGGGTGCCCCACTCCATTCTCATGGAGCTGCTCACCGACGCGGGCATCGGCACCATGCTGGTAAAGTAAACGACACGCCGCCTCCGCCCCACCTGGGCTGGAGGAGAAAACGGGGGAAAGGCTATGAAATTTGAAGAGATTCGGGCGCTGGATGAACAGTATGTGATGCACTCGTACAGCCGCTTCCCGGTGGCGGTGGACCACGGGAAGGGGGCCACCCTCTGGGATACGGAGGGCAGGGAATATATCGACTTTACCGCCGGCATCGGCGTGTGTTCCCTGGGCTACGCCGACGAGGGCTGGCAGCAGGCCATCGCCCGCCAGGCGGCCAAGCTGGGGCACATCTCCAATTTGTTCTATACCGAGCCCTATGCCCTGGTTGCCCAGAAGCTGTGCACCCGCACGGGCCTGTCCAACGCCATGTTCGCCAACTCCGGGGCGGAGGCCAACGAGGCCATGATCAAGCTGGCCCGAAAGTACTCCTATGACCGCTACGGCAAGGGGCGGGGCACCATTCTCACCCTGCGCAACTCCTTCCACGGACGTACCATCACCACCCTGTCGGCCACCGGACAGGACAAGTTCCATGACTACTTTTTCCCCTTCACCGAGGGGTTCCGTTATGCCGGGGCCAACGACATCTCCAGCCTGGAGGAGGTGGCCGGCCACGACGTGTGCGCCGTTATGATGGAGCTGGTCCAGGGGGAGGGGGGCGTGTTGCCCCTGGATGTGAAGTATGTCCAGGCGGTGGCCAGCCTGTGCGCCAGGCGGGACTGGCTGCTGCTGGTGGACGAGGTCCAGTCCGGCGTGGGCCGCACCGGTACCCTGTTTGCCTTCCAGCAGTACGGCATCCGGCCGGATGTGGTCTCCTTCGCCAAGGGCATCGCCGGGGGCCTGCCCTTCGGCGGCGTGCTGGCCGGGGAGAAGTGCCGGGATGTGTTCGCCCCGGGGACCCACGGCACCACCTTTGGGGGCAATCCGGTGTCCGCCGCCGCCGCCTGCTATGTGCTGGACCGGATGGACGGCGGGTTCCTGGAGCAGGTCAAGGAGAAGGGGGCGTACATCCGCCGGGCTGTGGAAGAGATGGGACTGCCCTGCCTGGGGGAGACCCGGGGACTGGGGATGATGCTGGGCGTCGACGTGACGGGGGAGCGGAGCAACCGGGAGCTGGCCAGTATTCTTATCGAGAAGGGGTTATTGGTGCTCACGGCGGGCGCCGGCCTGCGTCTGCTGCCCCCCCTGGTGATCACCCGGGAGGAGATAGATAAGGGCCTGGCCATTCTGAAGGCCGCGCTGTCCTGAATAACAGGGCGCGGGGGAGGACCTCCTCGCCGCGCGCCCGATGATAGGTGGTTGGTTTATGAAAAAAGACCTGTTAAAGCTGCTGGACCTGTCCCGGGAGGACATCACCCTGATTTTAAATACGGCGGACCAGCTGAAATACGAGACCAAGCACAACATCCACAGGGATTATCTCAAGGGCAAGACCCTGGCCATGATTTTTGAGAAGAACTCCACCCGGACCCGGGTCTCCTTTGAGACGGGGATGTACCAGCTGGGGGGCCACGCCCTGTTCCTGTCGGGGAAGGAGAGCCAGATTGGCCGGGGAGAGCCCATCGAGGACACCGCCCGGGTGCTGGAGCGCTACTGCGACGGCATCATGATTCGCACCTTCGGGCAGGAAGAGGTGGAGAATCTGGCCCGGTACACCCGGATTCCCGTCATCAACGGGCTGACCGATTTCTGCCACCCCTGCCAGGTGCTGGCCGACCTGCTCACCATCCGGGAGCACAAGGCGGTGCTGGAGGGGCTGAAGCTGTGCTACATCGGGGATGGCAACAACATGGCCAACTCCCTGATTGTGGGGGGGCTGAAAATGGGGATGGAGGTGTCCGTCGCCTGCCCGGAGGGGTACGAGCCGGACCCACAGGTGCTGGAGTTTGCCGGCAGCGGCCCGGCCTTCCGCTTCTCCCTGCTGCGCGCCCCGGAGGAGGCCGCCGCCGGCGCCGACGTGCTGGTCACCGACGTGTGGGCCTCCATGGGACAGGAGGAGGAGCGGGCTGTGCGGGCAAAGGCCTTTGCCGGCTATCAGATTAACGAAGAGCTGCTGGCCCTGGCCAACCGGGGCTGCATGGTGCAGCACTGCCTGCCCGCCCACCGGGGGGAGGAGATTACCGCCGGGGTCTTTGAGGCCCACGCCGGGGAGATTTTCGACGAGGCGGAAAACCGCCTCCACGCCCAGAAGGCGGTCATGTACCTGCTGATGAGGGGCGGCACAGCGTAAAAAACAGGATACCGGATACAAAACGGGGCCGCGCACACTGTGCGCGGCCCCGTTTCCATTGTGCGGCTGTTTACAGCCGGGCCTCCAGAGCGGCCCAGCCATTTTTCTCCCGGCGGCCGGTCAGGGTGAGGCCCGCCCGCCGCAGGGCCTGCTCCACCTCGCCGGTCCGGGTGTCGATGATTCCAGAGCACAGGAACACCCCGTCCGCCTCCAGCAGGGCGGGCACCTGGGCGGCCAGGGGGATGATGACGTCGGCCACGATGTTGGCCAGCACCAGGTGGTATTTCCGCTGGGCCAGCTCCCGGGCCAGGGCCCTGTCGGCCAGCACGTCGCCCGCCCGGACGGCGTAGCGCTCCGGCCCGATGCCGTTCAGGGCGGCGTTTTCATAG
>CASECK010000141.1 GCA_949286295.1 uncultured bacterium
CGGCCCTGCGGGGGGCCATCGCCCAGCGGGTGGGCACGGGGGTGCCGGGCCGCTGTCCGCGCCAGGGGCTGACCCCGGCCTGCTGCGCCGCCATCCAGGCCGCGGTGGAGGAGAGCCGCCGCCTGGGGCAGCGGACGGTGAACTCTGAGCATCTGCTGCTGGGCCTGCTGCGGGAGGGGGACAACCAGGCTGTCCAGCTGCTGGCCTGCTGCGGCGTGGACGGGGAGGAGCTGTACCGGACGGTGTCCGCCGGCCTGGGGGGCGGAGAGGCCGTCCCCCGTCCCCGCCCCCGGGAGCCGGAATTCCGCCCGGGGGGCGACACCAGGCAGCTGGACCAGTGCGCCCGGGACCTGACCCGCCTGGCGGGGGAGGGGAAGCTGGACCCGGTGATTGGCCGGGAGGAGGAGCTGGAGCGCCTGATTCAGATTCTCTCCCGCCG
Source organism: uncultured bacterium (assembly GCA_949286295.1). Classification (GTDB taxonomy): domain Bacteria; phylum Bacillota; class Clostridia; order Oscillospirales; family Oscillospiraceae; genus Lawsonibacter. The sequence goes on from CASECK010000141.1 coordinate 440, forward strand.
GAGCAAGAATAACCCCGCTCTCATCGGCGAGCCGGGCGTGGGCAAGACCGCCGTGGTGGAGGGGCTGGCCCAGGCCATTGCCGGGGGCACCGCCCCCGCCCACCTTCTGGGCAGGCGGGTGTGCGCCCTGGACCTGGCCGCCATGGTGGCGGGCACCAAGTACCGGGGCGAGTTTGAGGAAAAGCTGCGCCATATCCTCCAGGAGGTCCGCCGGGCGGGGAATGTGGTTTTGTTCATCGACGAGCTGCACACCATTGTGGGGGCGGGCTCCGCCGAGGGGGCCATCGACGCGGCCAACATCCTCAAGCCCGCCCTGTCCCGGGGGGAGCTTCAGGTCATCGGAGCCACCACCACCGGCGAGTACCGGAAGTATATCGAGAAGGACGCGGCCCTGGAGCGGCGCTTCCAGCCTGTGACCGTCCGGGAACCCACCCGGGCGGAGACCATGGACATCCTCCGGGGCCTGCGGGGCCGGTATGAGGCCCACCATCGCCTGACCATCTCCGACCAGGCGCTGGAGGCGGCGGTGGACCTGTCGGTGCGCTATCTGCCCCAGCGGTTCCTGCCCGACAAGGCCATCGACCTGGTGGACGAGGCGGCGGCCCAGGCCCGCCTGACCGGCCGGGCCGCCCCGCCGCAGCTGCGGCAGCTGGAGCAGCGGGTGGCCCAGACGGTCCGGCAGCTGACCCAGGCAGTGCGCTGCCAGGACTTTGAGCAGGCGGCCCTGCTGCGCAACGCCGAGCAGGATTTCCGCCGGGAGCTGGAGGGAGAGCGGCAGAAGTGGCAGGAGGGAATGGGCCGGATTCAGGTGGAGGCCAGCCACATCCAGGCGGTGCTGTCCCAGTGGACGGGGGTGCCCGTCCAGGACCCGGACGAGGCGGACCGGAAGGCGCTGGCGGAGCTGGACGGGACGTTGCGCCGCAGCCTGCTGGGCCAGGACCGGGCGGTGGAGACAGTGGTCCGGGCCATCCGGCGGGGCCGCCTGGGGCTGCGGGATTCCCGCCGGCCGGTGGGCAGCTTCCTGCTGCTGGGGCCCAGCGGAGTGGGCAAGACCCAGCTGTGCCGCTGTCTGGCGGCGGCCCTCTTTGGCAGCGAGGAGGCCCTGGTGCGCTTTGATATGTCCGAGTATATGGAGGCCCACTCCGTGTCCCGGCTGATTGGCGCTCCGCCGGGCTATGTGGGGCACGAGGAGGGGGGACAGCTCACCGAGCGGGTGCGGCGCAGCCCCTGGTCGGTGGTCCTGCTGGACGAGATTGAGAAGGCCCACCGGGACGTGTGGTCCGTCCTGCTCCAGGTGATGGAGGAGGGGGTGCTCACCGACGCCCAGGGACGCAGGACCGACTTTCGCAACACGGTGCTGGTGATGACCTCCAACCTGGGGGCGGCCCGGTTCAGGCGGGGCGGACAGCTGGGGTTTGCGGGCGGAGGAGACCAGGAGCGGGAGAAGCTGGAGGCGGAGGTCCTCTCAGACGCCCGGCGGACCTTCGCCCCGGAGTTTTTCAACCGCCTGGACGCCGCGCTGGTGTTCCATCCCCTGAAGACGGAGACCCTGTCGGCCATCACCCGGCAGCTGCTGAGCGAGACGGGGGCGCGCCTGGAGCGGCTGGGGGTCGGCCTGGAGGTGGAGGAGGCCGCCGTCGGACTGCTGTCAGAGCGGGGCCAGGACCGGGAGTTCGGGG
>CASECK010000142.1 GCA_949286295.1 uncultured bacterium
GGTCTCTCCGGTGGCGCAGATGGGGGCGGCCAGCTTCTTGGCCAGCACCCGCAGGCCCGCCACATGGTCGCTGTGCCCGTGGGTCACCAGGACGGCGGACAGGTCCCCGGGGGCCACCCCCAGCTCCGCCAGGCCGCTGGTGATGCGCCGGGCGGACACCCCCGCGTCCAGCAGCACGTGGGTGTCCCCGCAGGAGACCAGGGCGGCGTTGCCGCTGGAGCCGCTGGCCAGTGTGGTAAATGTGAGCATCCAGACGCCCCCCCTTTCCTCCGGCAAAAATTTCGCCGCCCCGGGGCGGCGAAATCCATCCTATTCTGTCAGCCCACCTGGCTCTGGCTCTCCTCGTCCGGCACCACCACGGTGCGGATGTCGGCCCCCACGCCGGTGAGCTTCTCCACCAGGGACTCATAGCCCCGCTCGATATGGTGGATACCGTCAATCTCCGTGACGCCCTGGGCGGCCAGACCGGCCACCACCATGGCCGCCCCCGCCCGCAGGTCGCAGGCGTGGACCGGCGCGCCGGTCAGGTGGTCCACCCCCTCGATGACGGCCACCTTGCCGTCCACCTGGATGCAGGCGCCCATACGGCGGAACTCATCCACATAGCGGTAGCGGTTGTCCCACACCCCCTCGGTGAGCACGCTGGTCCCCCGGGCGATGCACAGCACCGCGGCAATCTGGGGCTGCATATCGGTGGGGAAGCCCGGGTAGGGCATGGTCTTGACGTTCACCCGGCTGAGCGGGCCGCTGCGCCGGACCAGCACCGCGTCGTCCTGCTCCTCCACCTCCACCCCCATCTCCACCAGCTTGGCGGTAATGCAGTCCAGGTGCTTGGGGATGACGTTTTTAATGAGAACCTCTCCCCCGGCGGCGGAGACGGCGGCCATATAGGTGCCCGCCTCAATCTGGTCGGGGATGATGGAGTAGACCCCGCCCCGCAGGCGCTCCACCCCGCGAATCTTGATCACGTCGGTGCCCGCCCCCATGATGTCGGCCCCCATGGAGTTGAGAAAGTTGGCCAGGTCCACGATGTGGGGCTCCTTGGCGGCGTTTTCGATGACGGTCATGCCGCTGGCCAGCACGCCGGCCAGCATGATGTTCATGGTGGCCCCCACGGACACCATGTCCAGATAAATCTGGCCCCCCGCCAGCCGGCCCCCGTCGGGCACCCGGGCGTAAATCAGGCCGTTGCGCACGTCCACCTCGGCCCCCATGGCCACAAAGCCCTTGATGTGCTGGTCGATGGGCCGGCCGCCCAGGTCGCAGCCCCCGGGCAGGGGCACCTCGGCCCAGCCAAAGCGGCCCAGCAGGGCGCCCACCAGGTAGTAGCTGGCCCGAATCTTCCGGCCCAGCTCATAGGCCACCTGCCGGCTGCGCACCCGGGAGCAATCCACGTCCATGGTGGTCTTGTTGACCACCCGCACGTCGGCCCCCAGCTCTTGCAGAATCTGGAGAATCAAGGTCACGTCGCTGATTTGCGGAATATTTTCAATGCGGCACACGCCGTCTACCAGCAGGGCGGCGGGCAGGATGGCCACCGCCGCGTTCTTGGCCCCGCTGATTTCAATGGTCCCGTGCAGGGGATTGCCCCCCCGGATTTGATACTTGGTCAAATCTTGCACCCTCTCTGAAACTTACCACAGGAAGTCCTGTTTATAAAAACGTACGGCCGGAGCCGTATGTAAAATTCAAAGCCGTCCCCCTCAGGGCGGATAAAGCCGCATATATTATAGCACTATTATGTCCACCAGGCAAACAGATTTTACGCCGGCGCGGTCAAATTGTAAAATCAGACAGAGCTGCATAGGAAAATGCCCCCTCGCCCTGTCAGATGGGGCCAAAATTTTCCGCCGCCGCTCAGCCGTCCCTCCGGCCCCGGTCCTCATAGCGCTCCCTGGCCCGGGGCAGCAGGTCGGACAGGCTGGCCTGCTCCTGCCGCTGCAGCAGGTCTCCGATGAGCTGATTGGACAGCAGGAAGCCCTCCGGAGTCAGGCGCCAGCGGCCCTCCGGCGTCCGCCTGGCCCAGCCCTGGGCTTCAAACTCCTTCAGCCTGGCCTCCAGGGGAGAAAAATCCATGAAATAGTTCCCCCGGTACTCCCACTCCTCAATGCCCCGGGCGGTGCGCAGGCCCGGCATCAGGTACTCGCCCCCCCGCTCCCGGCGGGGGATGCGCTCCTCGCTGTCCAGAATGCGCCCCCCCTTCAGCACCCCGTCCACATAGCCGTCCAGATTCCGGACCCAGGCATACCGCCGGCCGCCGAAGTCCGAGTGGGCCCCGGGACCAAAGCCGATGTAGGGCCGCATCAGCCAGTAGCGCAGGTTGTGCCGGGACTCATACCCCGGCTTGGCGAAGTTGGATATCTCATACTGCTCATAGCCCGCCTGAGCCAGGCGCTTTACCGTCCACAGGTAGAAATCGGCCTGGGCGTCATCGCCGGGCAGCCGCTCCCCCGCCGCCACCCGCCCGGCCAGCGGGGTGCCCTGCTCCACCTTCAGGCCGTAGCAGGACAGGTGCTCCGGCTCCAGGGACAGGGCGTGCTCCACCGTGGCCCGCCAGTTCTCCTCCGTCTGGCCGGGCAGACCGTAAATCAAATCCAGGGAGAGATTTTTGAGCTTGGCCTTCCGGGCCGCGGCCACCGCCTGGTCCGTCTGTCCGGCGGTGTGGGGCCGATGGACAGCCTCCAGCTCCCCGGGGCAGGCCGACTGCATCCCCAGGGACAGCCGGTTGAATCCCGCCCGGCGCAGGGCGCGCAGCGCCTTAAAGTCCACGCTGTCCGGATTGGCCTCCAGGGTGATCTCCGCCCCCCGCTCCACCCGGAAGCGTTTTTTCACCTCGGCCAGCAGAGCGCGCAGCCGTTTGTAGCCGTAAAAGCTGGGGGTCCCGCCGCCGAAATAGACGCTGTCCACCGCCAGGTCCCCGGCCAGCTGGGCGGTCTCCCGGATGTGGGCCAGCAGCGCCTTCTGGCAGCGGTCCATCTCCCGCTCCCCCCGGCCGGCCAGGGAGTAAAAGTCGCAGTAGTCACACTTGCTGCGGCAAAAGGGGATGTGAAGGTAGATGCCCAGCTTCTCCTGTCCGCTGTCCTGTTTCTGTCTCATGGCGCGCCCTCCCGTTGGGTCTTTGTATTGTTTCCGCCGCGCCGCCCCTTGCGAAAAGGGCGGCGGGCGCGGTTTGGTCCATTATAGCAGATTTTCGCCCCCGTGCCCAGTGCCCTTTTCCATCCGGTCCGCCCTCCCGGGGCTGCGCGCGTATTTTCCGCAAAAAAACAGTTGACAAATTTCCCGGGGTGGCGTATCATGGGGAACAATCATTCCAAACGCGATGAACGGGATAGTAGGCTTGTCTGGATCCCCAGAGAGGACGCGGCTGGTGAAAGCGTCTGTGAAGGACCTCCCCCGAACCTCACCCGTGAGCAGTCCCTCTGAACCGGCGCGCCGCCCCAGTAGGTGGGAACGGTCACCCTCCGTTACCGGGGAAATGAGCGCGCGGCGGGCCGCCCTGCCGCGAAGTTAGGTGGTACCACGGAGCGTTCGGCTTCGTCCTATCCAAGGATAGGACGGGGCCGTTTTCTTTTCTCCCCGTCCAGCCAACCTTACTGGAGGTGACCTTCCGTGAACGGAGCACAGGCACTGATTGAAAGTTTGAAGCGGGAACAGGTGACCCACATCTTCGGCTACGCCGGGGCCACCATCTGCCCCGCCGCGGACGCGCTGCGGGCCGCGCCTGAGATATCCTACACTCTGGTGCGCACCGAGCAGAACGCCGGACATATGGCCTCCGGCTATGCCCGGGTGTCCGGCAAGGTGGGGGTGTGCATGGTCACCTCCGGCCCGGGCGCCACCAACCTCATCACCGGCATCGCCACCGCCCACCTGGACTCCATCCCCCTGGTGGCCATCACCGGCCAGGTGCCCAGCCACCTGCTGGGCCGGGACATCTTCCAGGAGGTGGACATCACCGGCGCCGTGGCCCCCTTTACCAAGCACAGCTATTTGGTCAAGGACGCCAACGACATCCCCCGCGTGGTGCGGGAGGCCTTCCACATCGCCTCCACCGGCCGGCCCGGGGCGGTGCTCATCGACATCCCCATCGACGTGCAGGAGCAGAGCCTGAAGAAATTCGAGTGGCCCGAGCAGGTCAGCATCCGGGGCTATAAGCCCAGCGTCCGGGGCAACGACCTGCAAATCAAGCGGGTGGTGGAGACCATCGCCCGGGCCAAGCAGCCCCTCATCTGCGCGGGCGGCGGGGTCTGGCTGGCCAATGCCCAGGCGGAGCTGCTGGAGCTGGCGGAAAAGGCCTCTATCCCCATTGTCAAGACCATGATGGGCATCGGCCTGCTGCCCACCGGCCACCCCCTGAACTTAGGGATGATTGGCGCCCACGGCAACCACTGCGCCAACAAGGCCCTGGCCAAGGCGGACCTGCTCATCATGGTGGGCACCCGGGCCGCCGACCGGGCCATCACCTCCCCCGACGAAATTCAGCGGCGGATGGCCACCATCCACATCGACGTGGACCCGGCGGAAATTGGCAAGAATATGCAGGCCGCCGTCCCCCTGGTGGGCGACGTGAAGGTCATTCTGCGGCAGATTTTGGACAAGGGCGTGCCCGCCTCCGACTCGGGCAGCTGGCTGGCCATGCTCCGGGACTACCGAAAGGCCGAGCTGGGGCGGGTGTTCCCCCAGCGCCCCGGCTCCGTATTCCCCGGCACCGCCATCCGGAAGCTGGGCGCGCGCCTGGACGACGACGCGGTGGTCTGCGTGGACGTGGGCCAGAATCAGATTTTTACCTGCAAGTACCTGCCCCAGAAACACGGCCGGCTGCTCACCAGCGGCGGTCTGGGCACCATGGGGTACGCCCTGCCCGCCGCCGTGGGGGTGAAGGTGGCCCTGCCCGGGCGGCAGACTGTGGTAGTGTGCGGCGACGGCTCCTTCCAGATGTCCATGAACGAGCTGGCCGCCGTCCGCTGCGCGGGGATGGACCTGAAAATCCTGCTGTTCCAAAACCATATGCTGGGCCTGGTGCACCAGATTCAGAAGCTGCCCCCCTACCACGGCCCCTTCGGGGTGGCCTTGGACGGCTCGCCGGACTTTGCGGCCATCGCCGGGGCCTATGGCATCCCCAGCATCACCGTCACCGGGGAGGAAGAGCTGGACGGGGCCATCGACCGCTTCCTGTCCACCCCCGGCCCCTGCCTGATGATTTGCCAAGTGCACCCGGACGTGGGGACCAACGACTGAAGGAGGGGGAAGCCATGAAACAGACCATTTCCGTCCTGGTGGAGAACCAGGCCGGCGTGCTCAACCGAATCACCGGGCTGTTCTCCCGCCGGGCGTTCAACATCGAGTCCCTGGCCGTGGGGGTCACCGACGACCCCTCCGTCTCCCGCATCACCATCATCGTGGACAGCGGGAACAGCGTGGTGGAGCAGGTGGAAAAGCAGCTCAACAAGCTGATTGAGGTCATCAAGGTCCGCACCCTGGAGGAGAACAGCCTCATCGGCCGGGAGCTGATGATTCTCAAGGTGAACGCCAACAACAAGACCCGGCAGGACATCATGTCCATCTGCCAGATTATGGGGGCCAAGGTGGCCGACATCTCCACCACCTCCATGACCATGGAGCTGTCCGACACCCCGGAACGGCTGGACACCTTCCAGGCCATGATGCGCCCCTTCTCCATTTTAGAGGTGGCCCGTACCGGCGTGGTGGCCGTCCAGAAGGGCGGAGGGAAAATCTGATGGACCAGCGGCAGCGGATGCTGGCCGGCCTGCCCTACAAGGCCTGGCTGGACGGGCTGGCGGAGGACCGCCTGGCCTGTAAAAAGCTGATTTATCAGTTCAACCACCTTCCCCCCGGGGACCCCGAACAGGAGGACGCCCTGCTGCGGCGCATTCTGGGCCGGGCGGGCGGCGGGCTGCACATCGAGGCCCCCTTCCATTGCGACTACGGGTGGAACATCCAGGTGGGGGAGAACTTTTACGCCAACTATAACCTGATTATCCTGGACGTGGCCCAGGTGACCATCGGGGACAACGTCATGCTCGCCCCCAACGTGGCCATCTACACCGCCGGCCACCCCCTCCACCCGGACAGCCGCAACTCCGGCTATGAGTACGGCCTGCCCGTCTCCATCGGGGACAACGTGTGGATTGGCGGCAACACCGTCCTCCTCCCCGGCGCCGTCATCGGCAGCAACACCGTCATCGGCGCGGGCAGCGTGGTGTCCGGCCGGATTCCAGACGGCGTGCTGGCCGCGGGCAACCGCTGCCAGGTCATCCGGGCCATCACGCAGGCCGACCGGGACTTCTACTACCGGGACCGGCCCTTCGACGTGGCGGACTACCAGTGAAAGGAGCGTGAGCGCGTGAAAATTCGCGCAACCCAAGCCATCTTAGAGTGCCTGCTGGAGCAGGAGGTGGACACCGTCTTCGGCTACCCCGGCGGGACCATCCTGAATCTCTATGACGAGCTGTATAACTATCGGGATAAAATCCATCACGTATTGACCGCCCACGAGCAGGGGGCCTCCCACGCCGCCGACGGCTACGCCCGCTCCACCGGAAAGGTGGGGGTGTGCTTTGCCACCAGCGGCCCCGGGGCCACCAACCTGACCACCGGCATTGCCACCGCCTATATGGACTCCTCCCCCGTGGTGTTCATCACCTGCAACGTCACCGAGGACATCCTGGGCAAGGACTCCTTC
>CASECK010000143.1 GCA_949286295.1 uncultured bacterium
CCCACCGGCCCCATGGGTCCCACCGGTCCCACTGGCCCTGCCGGTGCGGCGGGCACCCAGGGCGTGGCCGGTCCCACCGGTCCCACCGGACCGGCCGGCGTCACCGGACCCACCGGCCCCACCGGGCCGGCTGTGGCGCTCAATGCCCTTAATGCCACCAACGCCGGCTCCCAGACCCTGGCCAGCCAGGGCGACCCGGCCAGCTTTGACGCCAACCAGGTGGAGCAGGGCGCGGCCATCACCCACACCGCCGGTACCAGCGACATCACGCTGGCGGATGCGGGCCTGTACCGCATCACCTACAACGCGGTGGGCACCAATGCCAGCGCCACCGGCACGGTGGGGCTGGAACTCCAGGATGACGGCGCGGCCATCCCCGGCAGCCAGAGCGAGGCCACCATCTCCACCACCAATGACCTGGCTCCCCTTGGGGCCTCGGTGCTGGTGAACGCGGGGGCGGGTTCGGTCATCACCCTCAACGCCGCCGAGGCCAACACCACCATCACCAACGCCTCCATCACCGTCCAGAAACTGGACTGACCGGGAAGGCGGACCGCCTGCGCCGGGGGCGGCCCCGGCCCGCGGGCCGGGGCGAACCGGGAAAGCATCAGCCGGGCCGGGCTATCAGCCCGGCCCGGATTCATATCGCCCACAGGAGGGAAGAGCCATGAAGATTGTGGTATATGCCATCTGTAAGAATGAAGCGCAGTTTGTGGACCGGTGGATGGACAGCATGGGGGAGGCCGACCAGGTGTGTGTGCTGGATACCGGCTCGGACGACGGCACGGCGGACCTCCTGCGGGCCAGGGGCGCCCTGGTGGCGGAGGAGGTCATCGCCCCCTGGCGGTTTGACACGGCCCGGAACCGCTCCTTGGAGCTGGTTGCGGAGGACGCGGACGTGTGTGTGTGCACCGACCTGGACGAGGTGTTCCACCCGGGCTGGAGGCAGGCGCTGGAGCAGGCCTGGGTGCCCGGCGCGGGGCGGGCCAGATACCGCTACACCTGGTCCTTCAACACCGACGGCTCCGAGGGTGTGGTGTTCTGGTACGAGAAGATTCACGCCCGGCATGGCTGGCGCTGGGTCCATCCGGTGCACGAGGTGCTCCGGTGGACGGGGGATGGCCTGGGCGGTCCGGTGGTGACCGTTCCGGGGGTCCAGCTGGACCACCATCCGGACCCGTCCAAATCCCGGGCGCAGTACCTGCCCCTGCTGGAGCTGGCCGTCCGGGAGGAGCCGGAGGACGACCGCAACGTCCACTACCTGGGCCGGGAGTATATGTACCGGGGGCGCTGGGACGACTGCATCCGCACCCTGAAGCGGCACCTGTCCATGCCGTCGGCCACCTGGAAAGACGAGCGGGCGGCCTCCATGCGGTATATCGCCCGGTGCTATTACAACAAAGGGGACGCGGCCCAGGCCCAGGAGTGGTATCTCCGGGCTATCACCGAGGCCCCCTATCTCCGGGAGGGGTATATGGACCTGGCCTTCATGCTCTATCAGCGCGGGGAGTGGGAGGGGGTGCTCTACTTCACCGCCTGCGCCCTGGCCATCACCGACCGGCCCCAGAGCTATATCTGCGAGGCCGCCCCCTGGGGCAGCCTGCCCCACGACCTGCGCGCCCTGGCCTTCTACCACACCGGGGACTATGTCCAGGCGGCGCAGGAGGGGCGAAAGGCCCTGGCCCTGGAGCCGGGCAACCAGCGCCTGCGGGACAACCTGGCGCTGATGGAGCGCCGGGCGGAGGAGACATCGTTTTAGAAAAGTTCATAGTTTGGCCGCAGTTTGGTCACGGTTTTCCGCTATGATATGGCCTGCCGCGGGAGAGAAGGGCCCGCGGCCCGCCTCTCCCGCTTTGGGGAGGGCGGCGCTTCAGAAAGGAGAACGCGATATGAAACGACTGTTTGCCGCCGCCTGCGCCGGAGCCCTGGTGCTGGCCCTGGCCGCCTGCTCCGGCGGACCCGCCGGGAGCGGCTCCTCCGCCCAGGGCGGCGCCGCCTCCGAAGGGAATGCCGTCCAGTCCCAGGGCGGCGCGTCCGGCAGCGCCGGTCAGTCCCAGCAGCATACCGCCACGCTGTACATCGGCATGGACGGCCGGTTTGAGAGCTACCCCCTGACCCAGGAGGGGGAGATCACCCCCGAGGACCTGGTGGCCGGAATCGCCGGCCTGACGGGCTGGAACCTGGACCTGGCCGGTGAAATCACGGACGGGAAGGGCGGCCTGACCGTCCCCTTTGCCGCTACCAGCGCCCTGTTTGTGGGGCCACCCGAGGAGCAGGAGGAGCAGTTCCACGTCTACGACTCCGTCCAGCTGGCCCAGACCATTTTGGACAGCGTGAAAAAGACCCTCCAGAACTGGGCGGTGGACCCGGAGCTGGGGGACCCGGACAGCGTGGACGTCTACTTCTGCGGTCCTGACGGCGGGGACCTGGTGCTGGAGGGCGCCGGGGTGACCATCTCCGCCAGCCAGCCCTATCAGGGCCTGGCCGGTTGACGGCGGCGGGCCGTCCGCTCCTTCTTGGGAGCGGACGGCCCGCTTTTGCATCTACCCGCCGGGCGGGATACCCGGGGTCGAAGGGCCCCGAAAATCCCCGCCGCGGCCCTTGTTTTTTGCGCGGGGGTCCGGTATAATACCGGTATGACACGCGGGAGACACCGCCCCGCGCTCCGGCCGCGTTTTGGCCGGAAGAACGGACTGCCCGCCGTCCGCCGGGACGCGGGACAAGAGAGAGGGAGAAAACGCTATGACAGCCAGCCAGAAGAAGCAGCTGATGGTCCTGGCCTGCAAGGTGCGCATGGGAATCATCGAGGGGACCCACGCGGCCAAGGCGGGCCACCCCGGCGGGAGCCTGTCCGCCGCCGACCTGTTTACCTATCTGTATTTCCAGGAGCTGAAGGTAAAACCGGAAGACCCCCAGTGGGAGGACCGGGACCGCTTTGTGCTCTCCAAGGGGCACACCGCCCCCGGGCTGTATGCCGCCCTGGCCCACAGGGGCTTTTTCCCCGTGGAGGAGCTGCTCACCCTGCGGCAGATAGGCAGCCGCCTTCAGGGGCACCCCAACATGAACGAGACCCCCGGCGTGGATATGTCCACCGGCTCGCTGGGCCAGGGAGTCTCCGCCGCCGCCGGTATGGCCCTGGCCGCCAAGTACCAGGGGAAGGACTGCCGGGTCTATGCCCTGCTGGGGGACGGGGAGATTCAGGAGGGCCAGGTGTGGGAGGCGCTGATGTTCGCCCACCACTACAAGCTGGACAACCTGTGCGTCATCATCGACAACAACGGCCTTCAGATTGACGGCCGGGTGGACGAGGTGATGAATCCTTACCCCATCGCCGGCAAGCTGCGGGCCTTCGGCCTGGAGACGGCGGAGATTGACGGGCACGATTTTGAGCAGATGGAGGCCGCCTTCGCCCAGGCCCGGCAGACCAAGGGCGCGCCCTTCGCCATTGTCATGCGGACCACCAAGGGCAAGGGCGTGAGCTTTATGGAGGACCAGGCCGGCTGGCACGGCAAGGCCCCCAACGACCAGGAGTATCAGACCGCCATGGAGGAGCTGCGCGCTCAGCTGGCGGAAGTGGAGGCGATGTGAGATGGCGGATGTGAAGATGATCGCGACCCGGGACAGCTACGGCAGCGCTCTGGTGGAGCTGGGCCGGCAGCACAGCGACCTGGTGGTGTTCGACGCGGACCTGGCCGGCGCCACCAAGACGGCGGTATTTAAAAAGGCCTTCCCCGGCCGGCATTTCAACTGCGGCATCGCCGAGGGGAATATGATTGCCGCCGCCGCCGGTGCGGCCGCCATGGGGCTGGTGCCCTTTGCCTCCAGCTTCGACATGTTCGCCGCTGGCCGGGCCTTTGAGCAGGTGCGCAACAGCGTGGGCTACCCCCACCTGAACGTGAAGATTGGCGCCTCCCACGGGGGTATCTCCGTGGGGGAGGACGGCGCGTCCCACCAGTGCTGCGAGGACTTTGCCCTCATGCGGTCCATCCCCGGCATGGTGGTCATGTGCCCCTGCGACGATGTGGAGGCCCGGGCCATGGTGAAGGCCGCCTATGAGCACACCGGCCCGGTCTATATGCGCTTTGGCCGCTCCGCTGTTCCGGTCCTCCACCGGGAGGAGGACTTCCGGTTTGAAATCGGAAAGGGCGAGGTGCTCCGGGAGGGGACCGGCGTGGCCATTTTGGCCACCGGCCTGATGGTGGCCGAGGCGCTGGAGGCGGCCCGGGCGCTGGAGGCGCAGGGCATCAGCGCCATGGTGGTCAATCTGGCCACCATCAAGCCCCTGGACGAACAGCTGGTGCTCTGGGCCGCCCGGACCTGCGGCCGGGTGGTCACCTGTGAGGAGCACGCGGTAATCGGCGGCCTGGGAGAGGCGGTGTGCGCCCTGTTGGGCGAGAAGTGCCCCGCCCCCGTGCGCCGGGTGGGGGTCAACGACGAATTTGGCTGTTCCGGCCCCGCCGCCGCGCTGCTCCGGCAGTTCGGCCTGTGCGCGGAGCACATCGCGCAGCAGGCCAAAGCGCTGTGCGGCGCCTGATTTGGCGGTGAGTCCGCTCCCTCTTCCCTTTTGCGCGGCGGTGTGCTATAATACCCTGTGAAGGGAGAGAGCGGTCTGAGAAAAATTTGGCCCGGAGGGTCAAATTCCGAGAGAGACGAAGGGGACCTGCCGGTCCCGGGGGAGTGTGCGCCCGTCTCTTTCTGGACACGGCGGCCGGTTCCGGCCGCGGAGTGTGGGGACAGACCGGCAATACCTTTGGAGAGAGGCAAGCCCCGGACGCAGGCGTCCGGGGCTTGCCTGATTCTCCGCGCCGCCCGGCCGGGCGGCTTTTTTATGCCCGCCCCAGCAGCAGGGGCTGCAGCTGCCTGCCCTCTAAGGCGGCCAAGGCGGCGCTGGCCACCAGGGAGAAGTCGGCCACCAGCGAGGTGGGCTTGCGTTCCGGGTCATCCTGGCCGAAGGGGACGAAATAGATGTACTTCCGGGGCAGCAGGGCCCCAATGCTGGCCGCCGAGGCGGCCAGACCGTCGTTGGTGGAGGGGGCAAGAAGCAGGGGCCGGGCGTTGCGCAGGTGGGCCTTGGCCGCCATGGTGACGCTGGTGTCGGTGACTCCGGCGGCCAATTTGCCCAGGGTGTTGCCGGTGCAGGGGGCGATGATGAGCAGGTCCAACAGCTTCTGGGGGCCGATGGGCTCGGCGGCTTTCACGGTGGAGATGACCCGGTGGCCGCAGATGCGCTCCATCTCCCGCATCAGGTCGTGGGCGGCGCCAAAACGGGTGTCGGTGGCGGCGGTGCACTCCGAGACGATGGGGACCACGTGGGCGAATCGGGCCCGGACCTGCTCCAGGGCCTGCATGGCCCTGCTATGGGTGCAAAAGGAGCCGCACACGGCAAAGCCGACAGTTTTTTCTTCCAAAGTTCTCATTCCTTTCCGAAAGGCGGCGGCCCGAGAGGGGGCCGCGAGCGGGGGAGGGGGCGGTCAGCGCCCGGCCTCCCGCAGCATATTGTAGATGGTGTCGCGGATGGCCGCCCCGGCGGTGACCGGGGCCACCTTGCCCGGCAGGGACAGGGCCCAGATGACCGTCAGCCCCAGCTGCCCGGCGGCCTGGAGGTCCACGCCCCCGGGGTTGGAGGCCAGGTCCAAAATCAGGCATTCCTCCCTGACGTCGGCCAGCTCCTCCCGGCCCAGCAGCCGGGCGGGGACGGTGTTGAGAATCAAATCATAGCCGCACAGCCAGCCCTTCAGCTGGGACAGGTGCTCGGCCTGGAAGCCCATAGCCCTGGCCCAGGACAGCTGCTCATACTTCCGGGCGGCCACGCAGACCTGGGCGCCCAGGGCGTGGAAGCGCTGGGCGGTGAGCCGCCCCACCCGGCCAAAGCCCAGAATCAGCACCCGGGCGCCGTGGATGGTGATGGGCAGGTGCTCCATGGCCAGCTGGAGGGCCCCCTCCGCCGTTGGGACGGCGTTGGCCACCGCCAGCTCCTCCCGGGCGAAGTAGTCCCAAAGTTCAAGCCCCCGGGCCCGGGCCATCTCCCGGGCGGCGGGGGGCACCCGGCCGCCGCACAGAAACTGCTGGTGAGACAGGCGGTCCAAAATAGTTTCCAGAGGGCGCCCGGAGGAGGAGAGGGGAGCGTTGAGCAGGCCGTCCTCCCCCAAGACGGGCAGGGGAAGAATGACGCAGTCCGCCCGCTCCACCTGCTCCAGATTGGCCGCCTGGGACAGGCCCGGCGCCTGCTGGCGGTGCTCCTCCAGGGCGTAAGTATGGACGGTGTGGCCGTCCTCGGCCAGCAGCTGGGCCAGCTTGGCCTGCCGCAGGTCGCCGCCCACCACCCAGAAATTCAGTTCGCGCTCCATTGACCCACCTCCATCCACCGCCGCCTGGGCGGTGGGTTTCTGCTGTATTGTATGCCGCGGTCAGAGCGGGGGTGCGGCCCGTCTGAGGATAAAAACGCCCTCCCCGCCGGCGGCGGGGAGGGCGCGGGGCAGATAGTCAGGCAGCGGGGAGGCGGCGCAGGAAGCGCGATAGCAACCAAGCGGCCAGCAGGCCGGCCAGCAGGGAGGTGGCGGCGAAATTGAGCCAGATTCCCGTCAGCCCCAGGGGCCACAGCAGGGCAATCAGCGCCACGGGGAACACCAGGGCGGTGGACAGGGAGATGAGGGAGGCGGCGGCCGCCTGCTCCACCGCCGTCATCAGGCTCTGGACGGCGAAGGAGAACCACCGGGTCAGATAGGTCAGGGCAAACAGCCGGATGGCGGCCTGGGCGGTGTCCAGGAAGGCGGCGTCCATGCCGGACAGGAACAGGGCGGTGACGGCGCCGGGGAAACAGAATAGGGCCAGGGCGGCCAGCAGGGAGATGCCCGCCGCGGCGGAGAAGCAGTAGCCCTCGATGGCCCGGATGCGCCGCAGGTCCCCGGCCCCCCAGTTGTAGCTCACCGCCGGCTGCAGGGAGTCGCACGCGCCGTACAGCAGGGGCTGGATGAGCCCCTCGGCGTACATGAGGATGCCGTAGATAGACACGGCGTTTTGTCCCCCCAGCCGCAGCAGCACCGCGTTCATCAGGATGGAGGTGACGCGCCCGGAGATGTTGTTGAGGAAGTTGGGGCTGCCGCAGGCCACAATCTGCCGGATCATGGGGATAGTGAACCGGGGGCGGCAGAACCGCAGCTGGAGCCGGCCCCGGGCAAAGGGGTACAGGGCCAGGAGCACGCAGGCCACCATGCCCAGGGAGGAGGCCAGGGCGGCGGCCCAGATGCCGAGGTCCAGCACCACCAGCAGCACAAATTCGAACAGGGCGGTGAGAATGGACATGAGGATGTTCAGCCACATACTCATCCGAATCTTGCCGCAGATGCGCAGATAGTTGTCCGCGGCGAAGATGATGGTGGTCACCGGGGAGAACAGGGCGTACACCCGCAGATAGGTGGCCGCCAGCCCGGCCAGCTCCCCCCGGGCGCCCAGCAGGGACAGCAGCAGGGGGGCGGACAGGAAGAGCAGCGCGCCCAGGAAAAAGCCGGTGGCCACAATCAGCAGGCAGGCGCAGGTGAAGATATTGTTGGCCGCCTGGCCGTCCTTCTGGCCCAGGCGCACCGAGATGGGGACGGAGGAACCCACGCCGATGAGGTCGGCCAGGGCGAAGTTGATGATGACAAAGGGCATGGCCAGGTTGATGGCCGCAAAGGCAGCCTCGCCCAGGACCTGGCCCACCAGCACCCCGTCAATGAGCTGGTACAGGGCCGAGGCCAGCATCCCGACGGCCCCGGGGAGGGCGGCGGTGACGAACAGGCGCCCCGGTGGCGTCTGGGAAAAGAGAACTTTTGGTTCCATGGATGTCAGGGCTCCTTTGCTCCGGATGAAAAGATGTGTTCCTGGAAGGACAGGCGGAACTGCTCGGTCAGCTCCTCCACCGCCAGGAGAAAGTCGGGGGAGAAGCGCTCCAGCGTGCGGGCCATGGCCTGCTCCTCCGCCAGATACACAGGCTGGAGCAGCCGCTGGGCGTAGGCCTGGCCCTCCGGGGTCAGGGTGACGTCCTTTTCCTTGCCCCGGCTGCCGGGCACCAGGCGCAGGCAGCCGGCCTGGATGTACTCCTTGACCACGGTGTTCACGGTGGTCTTGGGGATGAACAGCTCCTGGGCCAGCTGCTTTTGAGAGCGGGGGCGGCCGCCGGCCAGGGCGTAGAAGATGGCCAGGGCGTTCTCGTTGACCCCCAGGTGCCGGGCGGCCATATAGTACAGCCCGTCGATTCGGTCGCTGCACAGGTAAAAGCGGTTGAGATAGCCGCGGTAGATAGACATTGGAAAGGCCTCCTTCTTGTCGCTGGTGAAATACGGTTTCGGACTTCCGGAGAGCAATTATAGTCCGAAACCGTATTAAAGTCAAGGGGGCGGTTTCCACAAAAAAGCGCGCCCCGCCGGTGGGCGGGGCGCGCAGAGGGATAACAGACAGCTTACTTGGCGGCCTTGGCGGCGCGGATGGCCTCGATGAGCATGGGGGTAACCTTGAACAGGTCGCCGCAGATGCCGTAGTCGGCCACCTCAAAGATGGGGGCGGTGTCGTTCTTGTTCACGGCGATGATGCACTCGGAGTCCTGCATACCGGCCTTGTGCTGGATGGCGCCGGAGATGCCCAGAGCCACATAGATTTTGGGGTGGACGGTCTTGCCGGTCTGGCCCACCTGGTGGTCGGCGGTCATCCAGCCGGAGTCCACCACGGCGCGGGAGGCGCCCACGACGCCGCCCAGGACCTCAGCCAGCTCCTCGGCCAGCTTGATGCCGCCCTCCACGTCCTTGGAGATGCCGCGGCCCACAGAGACCACCACGTCGGCGCCAATCAGGTCCACCAGCTTCTTGGCGGCCTTGACCACCTCGACCACCTGGGTCTCCAGGTCGCTCTCGGACAGGGAGAACTGGGGCTTGATGAGCTCGCAGGCGTCGGCCTTGGCCTGGTCAAAGGCGTTTTTCTTCATCACGCCGGGGCGGACGGTGGCCATGGCGGGACGGAACCGGGGGCAGATGATGGTGGCCATCAGGTGGCCGCCGAAGGCGGGACGGGTCATCTTCAGGTTCCGGTCGTCCTCGGGGATGTTGTCAATCATGTTGGGGGCCAGCGTGGAGCTGGCGCGCAGGAACTCCTTGTACTTGG
>CASECK010000144.1 GCA_949286295.1 uncultured bacterium
GCACGCCCGGGTGTCCGTCCCCGGCCGCGGCAGGGTGGAGACGGCCGTCACCACCCGGAGCGGGGAGACAAAGACCGTGAGCGGGGCCCAGCTGGGCGCCATTGCCAACGGCTCCCTGCGGGAGATGGCCGCCAGCCTGAAGAGCGCCAGCCGCCGGGGGCTCACTGAGCGGTTTGACGGCTCCATCGGCGCGGGCAGCGTGCTCATGCCCTTCGGCGGAAAGACACAGCGCACCCCCACCCAGGCCATGGCCGCCCTGTTCCCCGTGCTGCCCGGCCAGGAGACGGAGCAGGCCAGCGTGATGGCCTGGGGCTTTGACCCAGAGCAGATGGCGGAGGACCCCTTCCAGGGGGCGTACCACTCTGTGGCGGTCTCTCTGGCCAAGGTGGTGGCCGCCGGCGGCGATTACCGGAAGGCCTACCTCACCTTCCAGGAGTTTTTTGAGAAATTGCGGGACGAGCCGGAGCGCTGGGGCAAGCCCTTCGCCGCTCTGCTGGGGGCTTTGAAGGCCCAGCTGGACTTTGGCCGGGCCGCCATCGGCGGCAAGGACTCCATGTCCGGCTCCTTCCTGGACCGGGACGTCCCCCCCACCCTCATCTCCTTCGCCATCGCGCCGGTGAAGGCCGGGGAGGTGCTCTCCCCAGAGTTTAAGCAGGCGGGCCACCCGGTGTACGCCTTCGGCGGCTCCTCCGGCGCAGAGGACCTGAAGCAGGCCTGGGAAGCCCTCCACGACCTGCACCGCCAGGGCAAGGTGAAGGCCGCCTGGGCGGTGGAAAACGGAGCGGCGGAGGCCGTCATGAAGATGTCCTTTGGCAACTCCATCGGCTTTACCGCCGGTTCCCAGGCGGGCGCCCCCTGGTGGGGCCCCTGCCCCGGTATGGTGGTGGCCGAGCTCACCCAGGAGACAGACCTGCCCTGCGCCCGCCGCATCGGGGTCACCACCGCGCAGCCTGTCATCACCATCGGCGCGGACAGCGCCCCCATCCAGGAGCTGCTCCAGCGCAACGAGGAGGTGCTGGAGCAGGTCTACCCCACCCGGGCGGGCACCTGCGAGGCGGTGGAACCCATCTCCTGGGACAAGCGCTCTATCGCCGTGTGCCAGCACAAGGTGGCCCGGCCCCGCGCGGTCATCCCCGTGTTCCCGGGCACCAACTGCGAGTACGACACCGCCCGCTCCTGCCTCCAGGCGGGAATCGAGCCGGAAATCGTGGTGGTGCGCAACCTCACCCGCGACCTGCTCACCCAGTCGGCTCAGGCCCTGGAGAAGGCCATCCGGAACAGCCAGATGGTCATCCTCCCCGGCGGCTTCTCCGGCGGAGACGAGCCGGAGGGCTCCGGCAAGTTCATCGCCTCCTTCCTGCGCTCCCCCGCCCTGGCCGAGGCCATCCTGGAGCTGCTGAAAAACCGGGACGGCCTGATGCTGGGCATCTGCAACGGCTTCCAGGCCCTGGTGAAGCTGGGGCTGCTCCCCTTCGGGGACATCCGCCCCATGGACGGGCACTGCCCCACCCTGACCTACAACCTCATCGGCCGGCACCAGTCCAGTTATGTGACTACCCGGGTCTGCTCCGTCCAGTCCCCCTGGATGCTGAAAAGCCAGGTGGGCGACCTGCACACCATCCCCGTCTCCCACGGCGAGGGCCGCTTTGTGGCCCCTCCCCAGGTCCTTGCCGGCCTGATTGCCCAAGGCCAGGTGGCCACCCAGTATGTGGACGCAGGCGGCCGGCCCACCATGGACATCGCCTTCAACCCCAACGGCTCCACGGAGGCCATCGAGGGCATCTTCTCCCCCGACGGGCGGGTGTTCGGCAAGATGGGCCACCTGGAGCGCCAGGGCCGGTATGTGGGGGTCAACATCTCCGGCAATAAGCACCAGCCCCTGTTCGAGGCGGGCGCTGAATACTTCCGATAACCACTCTCCGGGCCCTTCCGCCCCGCCGGGCGCGGGAGGGCCCGGCTCAGTCCAGAAAGGAGGCCCGCGGCCCCATGAAAGCCATCCCGGAGTACAGCGGCACCCTGCGCAGCCACCTGCTCACCATCCCCAAGTGCATCTCCCAGTGCGGCGGAATCCGCATTTTCGGCCGCCGCATTAAATCCCTGGTGTTCACCACCGACGTGGCCATCATCAAAAACATCAACGCCGACGCCATCATCGCCGTCTACCCCTTCACCCCCCAGCCCTCCATCGCCCAGGCCATCATCAGCGTGGCCGACGTGCCCGTGTTCACCGGCGTGGGCGGCGGGATGACCAACGGCGCCCGCTCCGTCCGCCTGGCGGAGTTTGCCGAACACCAGGGGGCCTATGGCGTGGTGGTCAACGCCCCCATCCTGGACGAGACCATCAGCCAGATTAAGCAGGTGGTGGACATCCCGGTCATCGCCACCATCGTCTCCCGGGAGATGGACATCGCCGGGCGCATCGACGCCGGGGCCGACATTCTCAATGTGTCCGGCGCCGCCCAGACCCCGGAGCTGGTGGCGGAAATTCGCCGGCAGTTCCCCCGTGTGCCCATCATCGCCACCGGCGGCCCCACCGAGGAGGACATCCTGCGCACCATTCAGGCCGGCGCCAACGCCATCACCTACACGCCCCCCACCACAGGGCAGCTCTTCTCCCGGATGATGCGCGATTACCGGGGCCGGTACGCCCCCTCCCGCCCCTGAGAGGAGGGGACGGGACCTACGCGCTCCTCTCCCAAGGGGGGAGGAGCGCCCCGGCGGGCGCGGCGGCGGAGCGGGAACAGGGATGGGGAGGTCACCGGAAAAAAACGAATTTTTTTGATTTCCCTGTTGACAACCAGGTGGAAATCCGCTATACTAATTCTTGCCCTGTTTCGGGGGCAACATGGCGGCATAGCTCAGGTGGCTAGAGCATACGGTTCATACCCGTAGTGTCCCCGGTTCGAATCCAGGTGCCGCTACCATCACCAACAACGGGCCCCGCCCGATTTCCCATATGCGCAGACGGCCCGGTGGTCAAGCGGTTAAGACTCCGCCCTTTCACGGCGGCAACACGGGTTCGAGTCCCGTCCGGGTCACCACCTTTTCAGCCGTTGCTCCTATATGGAGGCATAGCTCAGCCGGTAGAGCGTCCGCCTCACACGCGGAAGGTCACAGATTCGAGTTCTGTT
Source organism: uncultured bacterium (assembly GCA_949286295.1). Classification (GTDB taxonomy): domain Bacteria; phylum Bacillota; class Clostridia; order Oscillospirales; family Oscillospiraceae; genus Lawsonibacter. The sequence goes on from CASECK010000144.1 coordinate 3,132, forward strand.
GTCTCCACCACAAAACCGCCTAAAACCTCTTGGTTTTAGGCGGTTTTACTTTCCGGACTCCCCCCGGCCTTGTGGCAGCCCTCTCCCCCCGGTCAGGGCATGAAGAAGCCCCGCCTTTTCAAAAAGGCGGGGCTTCTCCCTTTATCTGCCGGCCGCCGCCAAACTGGTGGCCAGCTCCTCCCGGGTGACGAAATCCCGGGGCCGCTCGATGGTGCCGCCCACGTCGGCCATCAGTCCGGCGTCGATGGCCTGGGCGATGTAGGGCACCGCCCAGGGGCTTGCCCCCTGCCCGGCCAGCTCGGCCCGGTAGCGCTCCATATATGCCTTAAATTGGTCATAGCTCATGTCTGCGTCCTCCTGTAATCTCCGGGTGACCTCCCGGGCAATCTCCCCCTGCCGCGCCAGCAGCCACTCCCCGGGGCAGGCCTTGTTGGCAAACCACCGGTGGACGGTGAGCACCATCTCGTCCTCCGCCGGAGCATAGGCCAGGGTCCGCTCCCGGTCCTCCAGCCACAGCAGCTTGTCCTTGCCGTGGCGGCGGCAGATGTCGGTACACAGGTCCAGCAGGGCCGCATAGGCCTCCTCCGTCACGGCGTAGGGGGCAAAGCTGTCGCTGGCCGTCTCGATGGTCACCGCCCGGTGGTCGTTGTCCGGGCTGGAGGAGCACCAGCTCCGGTCCCCCTCGGGCACGCACAGGCCGATGGACCCGTCATAGCCCACCACGTAGTTGCAGCTGGCCTGCTTGCCCGGGGACAAAAACCCGTCGCACCCCCGCTGGGCCGTCACCTGGCCCACATAGCAGTGGATGGTGATGCGGTCGATGGGGTGGCTCCGGGGGCTGTCCCGGTTGGGAGAGATGCGGGTATAGGTGACCAGCGGGCTGTCAGCCATGGGCCTCACCGTCGTCCACCAGCTGCGCCTCCACAAGGGCGTCAAACTGGTCCCGCTGGCCCCGCTCATAGGCCAGGCGCAGCTGCGCCTCGTTGCGGCCCAGCACGGACAGGGCCTCCCGCTCGGTCATCTCCTCGCCGGTGGCGTCCGAGTGGATAACGGCGTCTCCCGCCGCCTTGCACTGCTCCCGCAGCTCCCCCTGGACCCGCTCAGGGCTCCAGCCCTCCGCGGCCCCCTGACCGGCCCGCAAAGCCACGTACTTCCACAGATACTCGCTGCATTTCATTGTTCATTCTCCTCTCACTCATTTGATGGTTACTTGCCGCTCAGCTGCTTGCCAACCTGATTGACGCCGGTGGCGGCCAGGCCGCTCACAATGCCCACCGCAACGGCGGTCAGCGGGTCTGTGGCGGGGAAATCAGGCAGGCCAAGGTACAACCCCGCCACGCCCAAAACGCCGCCGCACAGGCCCACAATGGCCGGGATGTACTTGTTGTCCAGGCCGCTGGTCTTGACCATCAGCCCAATCAGGTAGCAGACCACCGTGATGGCCGCCACACTCGCAGTTCCGTAGTCCATGCTCTCACCCCCTGTCCGCTTTCATG
>CASECK010000145.1 GCA_949286295.1 uncultured bacterium
TCCCCCGGCCGGTCAGCGGTCAGCCGCAGGCTGGTCATCGCCCTTCTCCTCCGGCTCCAGCCGGTTCATCAGAAACAGGTAGTACAGCGCCGCGGCCGCGCCCCCCACCACCACGCAGATGTCGGCCACGTTGAACACGGCAAACTCCATAAACAGCACGTTGAACATATCCACCACAAACCCCCGGAACACCCGGTCGATGAGGTTGCCCACCGCTCCGGCCAGCAGCAGGGTGAGGGTGAGCTTCCCCAGGGGGCGCCGGAAGAGGAGATTCTTCCACAGCGCGGCGGCCAGCAGCACCGACACGGCCACGGAGACCAGGGCCAAAAGCCCGGTGTGCTCCTGAAACAGGGAGAAGGCCGCGCCGGTGTTGCGCACATATGTCAGCTCCAGCACATGGGGGATGAGGGGCACATGGGCGCCCGGCTGAATGTTCTGTACCACCAGGTATTTCACCAGCTGGTCCAGACCCACGAACAGCGCGGCCAAGGCAAAGTAAGGCATGGGAGTTCCTCCGTAAGAGAATGGTGTTCCGCTCACAGGCGGTCTTTCTTCAGCAGGCGGATGTCGTCCCCGAAGAAATGGAGCACATGGTACTCCCCCTCCAGCCGGGAGGCAATCTGGGGGGTGTAGCGCCGGGCCGCCTCCTCCATGGACAGGTTGGAGGAGATGACGGTGTGCCGGTCCGCCGTCAGGCGGGTGTTAATCAGCTCGTACAGGGCCGACTGGGTGAACTGGGTGGTCAGCTCACTGCCCAGGTCGTCTAAGATGAGCAGGTCGCAGTTGAGATAGCGGCGGGTCTCGTCCCTGGCCTCCACCCCGCCGGCGCTGTCCCGCTGAAACTTCCGGGTCTCGAACTGGGCGAAGATGTTGCCGGCGGTGTCATAGACCACCGAAAACCCGTTCTCCGACACGGCCCGGGCGATGCAGGCGGACAAAAAGGTCTTGCCCAGGCCCGGCGGGCCGGACAAAAACAGATTGCGGATGGCAAAGCGGCCAAACTTCCTGGCGTAGCTGAGACACACGTTGTAGACCAGCTCCATGTTCTCCCGGGGGGAGACGCCCCGGCCGGGCCAGGGGGTCTGGCTGTAATAGTCCAGGCGAAAGGCGTCGAAGGACTGCTCCCCCAGGTCCAGCAGCTTGGACAGCTCGGCAATCTGCTCCCGGGCGCACAGCTCCCGCAGGCAGGCGCACATCTGCGCCCCCTTCCAGCCGGTGTCCCCGCACTGGGGGCAGACCGGCCTGTCGTCCAGGGCGTCCTCCGGCAGGCCGATGGCCCCCAACAGCACCGCCCGTTCCCGCTGCAGCTCCAGGTTTTCCTCCCGGACGGCCCGGACGGCCCGGGCGGGGTCGTCCCCCTGGCGCAGGGCGGCGGCCACCAACTGGGCCATGGTGGCCTGGAGGCGGCGGTCCAGCTGGGCCAGTTTTGGCTGGCGGAGATAGGCCTGCTCCCGGCGGCGGTCGTTCTCCTCCCGGCGCAGGCGGCGGCGCTGCTCCAGCTGCTCGGTGGCCCGGCGCAGAATCGTTGCGTCGTAGGGCATCTCAATCTCCCTCCCGTCTCATCTGTTCCATCAGCCGGCGCACCCGCTCCATGTCCTCCCGGGCCCGCTGCTCCTCCTGGGCGGCGGGCAGCCGGCGCTGCCCCCCCACCCGGGCGGGCCGGGGGTCCCGGTCCCCCGCCTGGACGGCCGCAGCG
>CASECK010000146.1 GCA_949286295.1 uncultured bacterium
ATCGCCTACTACCAGCCGGTGACCCGGGCCTATGTGGACCAGGTGCGGGGGGTGGACAGCTCCTACACCGTGGGGCTGCTGCTGGAGCGGGAGCTGATTGAGGAGGCCGGCCGCCTGGCGGTCCCGGGCCGTCCCATGCAGTTTCGCACCACCAAGAATTTTCTGCGCTCCTTCGGCCTGTCCAGCCTGGAGGAGCTGCCCGAGCTGCCCGACCAGTCCCAGGAGGGGGGCCAGATGACCCTGGAGCTGGAGGCGAGCCTGGCCCGCCTGCGCTCAGCGCAGCAGGAGCAGGACGGCGCGCCAGAGCCGCCGGCCGGTCCGGCATGACGGGCTGGATGATTCCCGGGGCGGTGCTGTTGCTCCTGGTGCTGCTGGGGCAGCTCCGGGTGGGCGTCCGGGGAGGGTATTCCGGGGGGGCGGCGGCCCTCTGGGTCCGCTTGGGCTGGGCGCGCCTGCGCCTGTGGCCCAGGAGACAAAAGCCTCCGGGCGCGAAAAAGAAGCGCAAAAAAAGACCGCCAGAGCCCCGGAGGGCGGATAAGCCGCCGGCGGGGGAGAAGAAGAGAACCATCCCCTCCGCCGGAGAGGGGCTGGCCTACGCGCAGGCGCTGCTGCCTGTGGTGCTGGAGGCGGCGGGACAGTTTCGCCGCAAGCTGCGGGTGGACACCCTGCGCCTGGAGCTGCGGACCGGCGGGGACGACCCGGCCCAGGCGGCCGTGAACTTCGGACGGGCCAACGCCGCCCTGGGGGCGCTGTGGCTACCGTTGACCGAGTGCTTCCAGGTGGCGGACGGCAGCGCCCGGGTGACGCCCGGACTGGAGGGGGAGGGGACGGACCTGAGCGCCCAGGCCTCCCTGTCGCTGAAACTCTGGCAGGTCCTGTGGCTGGGCCTGTATTTCGGCCTGAAGAGCCTGCGCGCAGTCCTGGGCGCGCGGCGGACAAATCAAACGCGGAGAAAGGCGGTTTAAATCTCATGGAAAATCAGGAAAAGAGAAGCCCGCTCAGCCAGCTGATGCAATCCACCATTGAGCATATGCGCGCCATGGCGGACGCCAACGCCGTGGTGGGCGCGCCCATTCAGGCGGAGGGAGTCACCCTGATTCCCGTCTCCCGGCTGTCTGTGGGGGTGGCCGGCGGAGGCACGGAGTTTTCCACCAAGAAGCAGCCCGTGGGCGGGGACAACGCCTTCGGCGGCGGCAGCGGCGCCAGCGCCAAGCTGGAGCCGGTGGCCTTCCTGGTGGTCCGGGAGGGCAGCGTGAAGCTGCTGCCTGTGGCCCCGCCCCCCGCCACCACCATCGACCGAGTCATCGATACCGTCCCCGAGGTGGTGGACAAAGTCACCGGGTTCATGGAGCGGCAGAAGGAGAAGCAGGACCTGGCCGACTGAGAAGAAAGAGCGGATTGACGCGTTTTCCCTGATAAAACCTCCCCCGGCCACATATCCATAGAAGTGGCAATGCCATGGAAAAGGGGGAGAGGGACGATGAGACGATGGATGGCGGCGGTTTTGTCCGCGTGCTGCCTGGCCGCCGGAATCCCCGCCGCCGGTGGGGCGCAGGTTGAGACAGGGGCGCGGGCCGCCATTGTGATGGATGGGGACAGCGGCCGGGTGCTGTATGAGAAAAACGCCCGCCAGGCCCTGCCCATCGCCAGCACCACAAAGCTGATGACCGCGCTGGTGGCCCTGGAATCGGGCTGCCAGCCGGAGGAGCGAGTCACCGTGGACCCGGCCTGGGTCGGGGCGGAGGGGTCCTCCATCTACCTGCGTGCGGGGGAGGAGCTGAGCCTCAACACCCTGCTGCACGGGCTGCTGCTGCGCTCAGGCAACGACGCGGCCCTGGCTGTGGCCGGCCACTGCGGCGGGACGGTGGAGGCCTTTGTGGCGCAAATGAACGAGAAAGCCCGGCAGCTGGGGATGGAGGACAGTACCTTTGCCGACCCCAGCGGGCTGAGCGAGCACAGCCGCGCCTCGGCCCGGGATATGGCCCTGCTGGCCCGGGTCTGCCTGGAAAACCAGATTCTGGCCGGTATTGCGGCCACCCGCTCGGCCACGCTGGAGGGGCGGAACTTTACCAATCACAACAAGCTGCTGTGGCGCTACGAGGGCTGCATCGGCCTGAAAACCGGTTATACCCAGCGGGCGGGGCGGACCCTGGTGTCGGCGGCCCGGCGGGACGGGCTGACCCTCATCTGCGTCACCCTGGACGACCCGGATGACTGGGCCGACCACGCCCGGCTGCTGGATTGGGGCTTTGCCCGCTATCGCGCCGCCACGCCCCTCCGGGAGGGGGAGGAGGTGGGCCGGATTCCGGTGGAGGGCTCCCTGCTGCCCGTGTGTCCCGTGGTGGCCGGGGAGGACCTCACCCTGGCCCTTCAGGAGGGGGAGCAGGTAGTGCTCTCCCCCAGGCTGAAGGCCGCCGTGCTCACCGCCCCGGTGGAGCCGGGCAGTCAGGTGGGGGAGATGGTGTGCACCCTGGAGGGGGAGCAGCTGGCCCGGATTCCCCTGCTGGCCGGCGGCGGTGCGGAGCGGAACGCCGTCCGGCCGGGCGGCCTGCTGGAGAAGTGGATGGCATATCTGATGGGAGAGGAGTGAGCGCCGGCTGTGGAAGAGCGCCTGCAAAAACTGATTTCCGCCGCCGGTCTGGCCTCCCGCCGCACGGCGGAGGAGTGGATATCCGCCGGGCGGGTCACGGTCAACGGGCGTCCGGCCCGTCTGGGAGACCGGGCGGACCTGGCGCGGGACCAGGTGCTGGTGGACGGCCGGCCGCTGGAGGGGAACAAGGAGCGCCTGTGGCTGATGCTCAACAAGCCGCGGGGGTATGTGACCACCCTGTCTGACGAGAGGGGCAGAAGGACGGTGGCCCAGTTGGTGTCCGGCTGCGGCCGCCGGGTGTGGCCGGTGGGGCGGTTGGACCTGGATTCCGAGGGGCTGCTTCTGCTCACCGACGACGGGGCGCTGACCCACCGGCTGCTCCACCCCAGCTGCCAGGTGGAGAAGGAGTATCTGGTCTGGGTGACCGGCGACGCCCGGGGGGCGCTGGGCGTGCTGTCCGGCCCCATGGTGCTGGAGGACGGACCGGTGGCCCCCGCCGTGGTGCGCCTGGGGCGGGAGAGCGGCGGCGTCACCCAGCTGTCGGTCACCATCCGCCAGGGAAAAAACCGGCAGGTGCGCCGGATGTGCGCCCAGGCGGGCCTCACCGTGCTGCGCCTCAAGCGTATCCGGGAGGGAACGCTGTGGCTGGACCGGACGCTGAGACCGGGACAGTGGCGGCCCCTGAGCGGGGAAGAGCTGGCCGGGCTGGCGGAAGCGTGGGAGAGCGAGCGTTGACGGGGGATTTTTGCAGCGAGGCGGTGGACTTCCTGCAAAAATCCCTTGCATTTTTTCCTGGAAACGAGTATGATAATAAATACGGCAAATACGGCCGGACCGGCGGAGAGGGAGCGCGCCCGACAGCAGCGGGGGCGGCCCCGCGGTCCGGAGGACCCAGAACAATGTTGGGAGTGAACAGGAATGACCCGCGATATCCTCGCTTTAATTCAGGAAAATGTACACACCTTTTCCAAGGGACAGAAGAAAATCGCCAGTTTCATCTTGGACTCTTACGACAAAGCGGCTTTTATGACTGCCAGCAGATTGGGCCGCACCGTGGGGGTCAGCGAGTCCACCGTGGTGCGCTTTGCCGCCGAGCTGGGCTATGACGGATATCCGGATATGCAGCGCTCCCTGCAAAAAATGATTCGCAACCGCCTGACCTCCGTGCAGCGCATCGAGGTGACCAACGACCGCCTGGGGGACCAGGACCTGCTGTCCATGGTGCTCCAGTCGGATATGGAGAAGATTCGCATGACCTTGGAGGAGCTGGACCGGGAGAGCTTCGACCGGGCGGTGGACGCCATCGTCCAGGCAAGGAAAATCTATATCATCGGCGTGCGCTCCGCCGCCGCCATCGCGGCCTTTTTGCACTTCTATTTCACCCTGATTTTTGACAACGTGACTTTGGTGTCGAACGGCACCGCCGGCGAGGCCTTTGAGAGCCTGCTGCGGGTGGGCGCCGGGGACGTGGTGGTGGGCGTCAGCTTTCCCCGCTACTCCAGCCAGGCGGTCCAGGCGGTGAAGTTTGCCCGGGACAGGGGGGCCACCACCGTGGCCATTACCGACAGCGAGGCCTCCCCCCTGGCCGAGATTTCCCACTGTACCCTGAAGGCCCGCAGCGATATGGCCTCCTTCGTGGATTCCCTGGTGGCTCCCCTGTCGCTGGTCAACGCCCTTCTGGTGGCGGTGAGCCGCCGGAAAAACGACGAGCTGTCCCGCACCCTGAGCACCTTAGAGGCCATTTGGGACGAGTACGGCGTGTACGAGAAGGCGCAGGACTGACTTTGGACAGACAGAAGTTGATTGTGGTGGGCGGCGGGGCCGCCGGCATGATGGCGGCCATTCAGGCCGCCCGGGCGGGCTGCCCCGTTTCCCTGCTGGAGCGCAATCAGAAGGTGGGGCGCAAGCTCTATATCACCGGAAAGGGCCGGTGTAATCTGACCAACCACTGCTCCCCGGAGGAGGTTCTGGCCGCCACGCCGAGGAATGGGAAATTCCTTTACAGTGCCGTGAGCGGAACCACTCCCGCCGATGTGGAGCGGTTTTTTACCGCCCTTGGCGTGGCGCTGAAGGTGGAGCGGGGCAACCGGGTGTTTCCCGCCTCCGGCCGTTCCGCCGACGTCATCGACGCCCTGTTTGGAGAGCTGCGCCGGCTGCGGGTGCCGGTGATACAGGCCAGGGCCTGCGGCGTGCGGGTACAGGACGGGGCGGCCGCGGGGGTGGAGACGGACGGGGGCTATCTGCCCGCCGGGGCGGTGGTGCTGGCCACCGGGGGAGTCTCCTATCCTGCCACCGGCTCCACCGGCGACGGGCACCGGATGGCCCAGGCCTTGGGCCACACGATAGTTGACATAAAACCGTCTCTGGTGCCCCTGGTGTCCCCCGACCCCTGCTGCGGGCAGATGCAGGGGCTGGCCCTGAAAAATGTGGTGCTGACAGTGAAGGACCAGAAGGGAAAGACGGTCTACCGGGAGATGGGGGAGATGCTCTTTACCCACTTCGGCCTGTCCGGCCCGCTGGTGCTGTCCGCCAGCGCCCATATGCGGGAGTTTGGCCGGCAGCGGTATACCTGCCTCATTGACCTGAAACCCGCCCTGGATGAGTCCGCCCTGGATGCCCGCCTGGTTCGGGAGCTGACGGGCGGGGCCAACCGGGATATGGCCAACCTGCTGGGGAGTCTGGCTCCCCGGCTGCTTATTCCCCAGCTGCTGGACCGCGCCGGAATCGCGGGGGAGAAGAAGGCCCACGACCTGACGAAGGCGGAGCGCCGCCGGCTGCTGGAGGTGTTCAAGGCCTTCGCCGTGGAGGTGTCCGGCCCCCGCCCTGTGGAGGAGGCCATCGTCACCTCCGGCGGCGTGAAGGTGGGGGAAGTGGACCCCCGGACCATGCAGTCCAAGAGGGTGCCCGGCCTGTTTTTTGCCGGGGAGCTGCTGGACGTGGACGCCTATACCGGCGGCTTTAACCTCCAGATTGCCTGGGCCACCGGCCGGGCGGCAGGGCTGGGCGCCGCGGCGTATCTGGAGCAGGGATAATCCCCGCGGAAAGAGCGGGCCGGACGGCGGGGGCGCGCCGCCCGGAAGATTGGGAGAGATTTAGATATGGAACACAAAAGCATCGCCATCGACGGCCCCGCCGGGGCCGGGAAGAGCACCTTGGCCCGGAAACTGGCCGGGGAGCTGGGATTTTTATATGTGGACACCGGCGCCATCTACCGCACCGTGGCCCTGGCCGCCATCCGGGCGGGGGCGAATCCGGGCCGGGAAGAGCAGGTGCTCCCCCTCCTGTCCGGGCTGGACATCCGCCTGGACTATGGCCCCGACGGGCAGCAGAGGATGTTCCTGGCGGGGGAGGACGTGTCGCAGGCCATCCGGGAGCACCGCATCTCCGCCCTGGCTTCCGCCGTATCCGCCATCCCGGCAGTGCGGGACTTTTTGCTGGAGTTTCAGCGCAGGCAGGCCAGGGAGCACGATGTGGTCATGGACGGCCGGGACATCGGCACTGTGGTGTTGCCCGGGGCGGACGTGAAAATCTTCCTCACCGCCGCCCCGGAGGCCCGGGCCCGCCGGCGGCTGCTGGAGCTGCGGGAGCGGGGACAGCAGGCGGAATTTGACGCCGTGCTGCGGGACATTCAGGCGCGGGACCGGCAGGACGAGAGCCGCCCCGTGGCCCCTTTGCGCCAGGCGCGGGACGCCGTCCTGCTGGACACCACCAGCCTGGACCTGGAGCAGAGCCTCCAGGCCATGCTATCCCTGGTAAAGGAGAGACTGGAGCTGTGAGCGAAGAAGTGATAACCAGACCGGCGGCGGAGCAGGAGAGCGCCGCCCACCGCCAGACCCGGATGAACCGGGCGTTCCATTTTCTGTACGCGGTCATCTGGCCCTTTTTTCATCTCCTGCGCCCGATTCGGGTGGTGGGGCGGGAGCACATTCCGGACGGCCCCTGCGTGATTTGCCCCAACCATACCACCATCGGGGACCCCTTTTATGTGGTCTTTGCCTTCGGCTGGAAGTATCCCATGCGGGCCATGGCCAAAATTCAGATTATGCGGGTCCCCCTGGTCGGCTGGATTCTCTCCAAGGCCGGGGTCTTTGGGGTGGACCGGGGCAGCGCTGACCTGAAAGCGGTTAAGACCGCGCTGAAATTTCTCAAGGAGGGCGACAAGCTGCTCATGTTCCCCGAGGGGACCAGAGTCCACGAGGGGGAAAATGTGCAGGTCAAGACCGGTGCGGCCCTGTTTGCCACCCGCGCCGGAGTGCCCATTTTGCCGGTCTATGTGCCGCCCAAGAAGCGGCTGTTTCGCCCCAACACCGTGGTCATAGGCCAGGCGTACCGCCCGGCCTATGCCGGACGGAAGCCCACGCCGGAGGAGCTTCAGGCCATTGCCCGGGATTTGATGGAGCGGGTCCACGCGCTGGGGGAACCGGGATGAAGCGGATTGAGCTGGCAAAATCCGCCGGGTTCTGTTACGGCGTGCGCCGGGCGGTGGAGCTGGCCGAGCGCGCCGCCGGCGGGGGGGAGCCCTGCGTCATGCTGGGTCCCATCATCCACAACCGGGACGTGGTGGGCCGGCTGGCCCGGGCGGGTGTCCGTACGGTGGACCGCCCGGAGGAGGTGCCGGAGGGCTGCGCCGTCCTCATCCGCTCCCACGGGGAGAGCCGCGCCGTCCACGAGGGGCTGGCCGCCCGGGGGGTCAAGGTCATGGACGCCACCTGCCCAAACGTCACCCGTATCCACCAGATTGTCTCTCAGGCGGAGCAGGCGGGGCGGGTGCCGGTCATTGTGGGCGCGCCGGACCATCCGGAGGTGGCCGCCATCGCCGGCTGGTGCCAGGCCCCCGTGGTGGTCGCCGGGGCGGAGGATTTGGAACAGTGGCTGGACGGCGGCCCGGGGCGGCGGCAGCTGCCCCTCACATTTGTCTCTCAGACCACCTCCACCAAGAAAATTTGGGAGGGGTGCGTGAAAAAAGCAAAAAAAGAGTGTACAAACGCAGAATTTTTTGATACAATATGTGGCGCGACGTCTACACGCCAGGAGGAGGCCCGCCAGCTTGCCCAAAAATGCGGCATGATGGTGGTCGTGGGCGACCGGCACAGCTCCAACACCAGAAGGCTGGGGGAGATATGCCGGGAATACTGCCCCAGCGTCCAGTTGATTGAGCGGGCGGAGGAGCTGGATGTCAGCCAGCTGTCCCAGGTAGACAAGGTCGGTATCACTGCGGGCGCGTCCACGCCCGCGTGGATAATAAAGGAGGTCTATGACAAAATGAGCGACGAAATCATGGAGATCGAAAAATCCTTCGCGGAGCTGCTGGAGGAGTCGATCAAAACTTTAAATAATGGGGATAAGGTTACCGGCACCGTTGTGGCCATTACGCCTACCGAGGTGCAGGTGGAGCTGGGCATCAAGTACCCCGGCTACATCGCCCTGTCCGAGCTGAGCGACGACCCCAACGCCAAGGTGGAGGATATCGTGAAGGTGGGCGACGAGATTGAGTCCATCGTCATGCAGGTCAGCGACCGGGACTGCCTGGTCAAGCTGTCCAAGCGCCGCCTGGACATCAACAAGGGCTGGGAGGAGATTGAGGCCGCCCGGGAGAACGAGACCGTGGTGGAGGGCTTCGTCACCGAGGACAACAAGGGCGGCGTGGTCGTCTCCGTCAAGGGAGTTCGGGTGTTCGTGCCCGCCTCTCAGACTGGCCTGCCTCGGGAGACTCCCATGACCGAGCTGCTGAAGAAGAAGGTCCGCCTGGTCATCACAGAGGTCAACCGCGCCCGCCGCCGGGTGGTGGGTTCCATCAGCCGGGTCCAGCGGGCCGAGCGCGCCGCCGCCGCCGAGAAGGTCTGGGCCGAGATTGAGGAGGGCAAGCGCTATACCGGCACGGTCAAATCCCTGACCTCTTACGGCGCCTTTGTGGACATCGGCGGTGTGGACGGCATGGTCCACATCTCCGAGCTGTCCTGGAGCCGCATTAAGCACCCCTCCGAAGTGGTCAAGGTGGGCGACACCGTGGATGTGTATGTCATTGCCGCCGACCGGGAGAAGAAGAAGATTTCCCTGGGCATGAAGGACCACAGCCAGGACCCCTGGAGCGTGTTAACCAGCACCTATCAGGTGGGGGACACCGCCAATGTGCGCATTGTCAAGCTGATGACCTTTGGCGCCTTTGCCGAAGTGGTCCCCGGTGTGGACGGCCTGATTCACATCTCCCAGCTGGCTGACCACCGGGTGGAGAAGCCCGGCGACGTGGTGGCCGAGGGGGACCGCGTGGATGTGAAGATTATCGACGTGGATATGGAGAACAAGAAGATTTCCCTGTCCATCCGCGCCCTGCTGGAGGAGGGCGGCGCGCAGCAGCCCGAGCAGGAGGAGGCTGAGGAGCAGGCCGCGCCCGAGCAGGAGCAGCCTGAGGAGCAGGCTGGCGAGCCTGCTGCGGAGGAATAAGCGCCCATATCTGTCCCGGCCGCGGTTCCCGCGGCCGGGACATTTTTGTGTTCATGACTCATAGGACCGGGCGAAGTTATCTGTCAACTTCGCCCGGTCCTATGAGTTCAAATATAGAAATCCAGAACACAATAGGAAGCTCCGGCGCGGATGTACATAATTCCCCAGTCATAAAGCGGAAAATTGCCCCCATAAAAAACCATAATAATTTTTATTGACTTATATTATTTTTGTGGTACAATCTTATTAAAGGGACGCCAAGGAGCAAAACAGGATGTAGAAGGCTCTTGCAATGACATCAGGTCAATCACTAAATGATGTACTCCCTTTTCCGCCAGCGTAGATTTTGGCCTGATTGCGCCTGATGGCCTGTTTTATGGACTGAATACGGCAACAGGCAGTTTTGATAAGGCGATTGAAGTAAACCAGCGAGGAAATTATGCACTGTATGCTGACGCTGATCGGACGGAGGAACTGTGATTACAAAAGATAAAATATTTCGTGCAGTTTTATTAGTTGGTCTATGTTTGTACCTCTGTATAAAATTGTTTGTGCCAAAAGATGAAACTGTGAGAAAGACTCTGTGTTTGATTGTATTAAGTTTATTGGGCCTATATACGATAGTTACAGGATACAGAAAAAAACAAACAGGGGATAAAGTTTTAGGATTGATTTTGTTGGTTGTATCTGTTGTAGATTATTTGTGGGTATAGTTTCGTAAACGGAGCTACGAATTGTGAGCCAAACGAGTGAAATGGCGAAAGTCCTGGAATTTCCTTCCTGCACTCGATATACCTGGGCAGCGTAAAACGGTGGATAACTCCGATTCTTTCGGAGTTATCCACCTCTTTCATAACCTATTTTACAGGGGAAAAAGAAACATGATTTTTAAATAGTAGGAACGCTTTATTGTGTTCTGGATTTCTATATTTAAACGAAATAGAACCGGTAAGGTAGAATAAGTTTCGCAAAAATAAAGAGACATGGTTTGGAGCCCTCTGGTAGAATGAAGTCGCGACACACCATTCTGAAGGGAGACAGCAAACCATGTCCGAAAAGATTGTACAGCTGAAC
>CASECK010000147.1 GCA_949286295.1 uncultured bacterium
CCATATCTTAGAGCTGGCCGGGCTGAAACAGGCGGGGCGGCTGAAAAAGCTGCTGGTGGCCGGCTGCCTGAGCCAGCGCTACCCCGACGAGATTCGGGCCCAGCTGCCCGAGGTGGACGGGATGCTGGGGACCGGCAGCTATACCGATGTGGTCCGCGCCGTGGAGGAGCTGATGGCGGGGGAGCGCCCGGAGCACTTTGGGGCGCTGGACCGGGCCTATGACGACGGCGAGCGCGTGGTCACCACGCCCCCCTATCCCGCCTATCTGAAGATTGCCGAGGGGTGCAGCAATGGCTGCGCGTTTTGCATCATCCCCAAGCTCCGGGGCCGCTACCGCAGCCGGCCGGAGGAGAAGCTTCTGGCGGAGGCCAAGCTGCTGGCCAGCCGGGGAGTGAAAGAGCTGATTGTCATTGCCCAGGACATCACCCGCTACGGCTGGGACCGGAAGGACGGCTCCTCGCTGGCCGGGCTGCTCGAAAAATTATGTAAACTTGACTTCCACTGGATTCGCCTCCACTATCTGTATCCAGAGGCGGTGACGGACGAGCTGATTGCCCTCATCGCCTCTCAGCCCAAGATTTTGCACTATCTGGACATCCCCATCCAGCACTGCAACGATGGCATCTTGCGCTCCATGCGCCGCCGGACCACCCGGGCGCAGCTGGAGGCGCTGCTGGACAAGCTGCGGGCCGCCATGCCCGACGTGGTGATTCGCACCTCCCTCATCTGCGGCCTGCCCGGGGAGGGGGAGGCGGAGTTTGAGGAGCTGTGCCAGTTCCTCCGGGAGCAGAAGCTTCAGCGGGTGGGCGTGTTCCAGTTCTCCCCGGAGGAAGGGACCCTGGCCGCGGCCATGGAGAACCAGGTGGACGGGGCGGTCGCCGCCCGGCGGGTGGAGCTGGTGGTGGACCTGCAGTCCCGCATCATGGACGAATATCACAAAACGTGCCTGGGCACCGTGATGGAGGTGCTGTGCGAGGGCTTCGACCCCGGCGAGGGCTGCTATGCCGGACGCACCTATGCCGACTCGGTGGAAATCGACGGGCGGGTGCTCTTCACCGCCGCCGGGCTGGTCCCGGCGGGGAGCTTCGTCCCGGTGCGCATCACCGGTGTGTCCGGCAGCGGAGAGCTCACGGGAGAGATTGAAGAATAAGGAAATTGAGGGATTCGGAAATGAATACAGCCAACAAGCTCACCATCCTCCGGGTGGTGATGATTCCCGCCTTTCTGCTGGTGCTCTACCTGGACGTGCCCGGGGCCAGCTACTGGGCTTTGGCCATCTTTGCCGCCGCCAGCATCACCGACACCCTGGACGGCTATATCGCCCGGCACTATCATCAGACCACCGACTTTGGCAAGTTCATGGACCCCCTGGCCGACAAGTGCCTGGTGACCGCGGCCATGCTGTGGTTTGTGGAGGCGGGGCGGATTCCCGCCTGGGCGGTGCTGGTGGTCATCATCCGGGAGTTTGGCGTGTCCGGGCTGCGGATGGTGGCCGCCGACAAGGGGCGGGTCATCGCCGCGGGCTGGTCGGGGAAGGTGAAGACCGCCTCCACCATGGTGTGCATTGTGCTCATGCTCCTGCCGGTGCCCGCCATGGTGGACAATATCTGCACCGCCGTCATCGTGTTGACCACCATCTACTCCGGGGTGGAGTATTTTATGAAGAATTCCGATATTCTTGCCCAGGTGAAGTGAGGGGCCGGTATGCATTGGCTTAAAACGCAAAACGCCGCCCAACAGGCGGCTGTGCGGGTGCTGTTCATCACCCTGTCGGCCCTGATTGTGGCGGTTAACCTGAAGAGCTTTGTCCAGGCCGGCGACCTCTTCCCCGGGGGCTTCACCGGCCTGACCCGGCTGGTCCAGCGCACCTGCGCGGCCTATCTGGGGATGGAGGTGCCCTTCGCGCCGGTAAACTTGCTGCTCAACGCGGTGCCCGCGGTGATTAGCTTCCACTTTGTGGGCCGGAAGTTCACTCTCTACTCCTGCCTGTCCATCGCTCTGGTCAGCCTGTTTACCGATTTGGTGCCCGCCATCAGCATCACCCAGGACGTGCTTTTGGTGTGTATCTTCGGCGGGATGATTAATGGCCTGGCCATCAGTATGTGCCTGTGGGTCCGGGTGACCACCGGGGGGACGGACTTTATCGCCATCGCCCTGTCCGAGCGGAGGAATGTGGACGCGTGGAGCTATATCCTGGCCGGCAACGTGGGGATGCTCACGGTGGCCGGGGCCCTGTTCGGCTGGGACAAGGCCCTGTACTCCATTTTGTTCCAGTACGCCTCCACCCAGGTGATTCGCCTGCTGGACCCGGACGCCCGGCGGGCCACGCTGTTCATCGTGGCCGGACGGGAGCACCTGGAGGAGATTAAGGAGCTGATTCACCAGACCCACCACACCGGCACCGTGATTGACGGGACCGGGATGTACGACGGGGAGGAGCGGGTGATGATTTATTCGGTGGTGGAGGACAGCCTGGTGCGTTCCCTGACCAGC
>CASECK010000148.1 GCA_949286295.1 uncultured bacterium
TCCCACATCCCCTGGGTATAATTCTCCAGCCGGCTGTCCGGCCCGTCCATCAGCATGGTCAGCTCCCCCACGGCGCACCCCGTCTCCCGGGCGATGGCCCGGGCGGTGGCGTCCGACCCGTTGATCTCTGTGAAAATGACCGGCAGCTCCTTCTCCCGCACCAGGCGGGTTATCTCCACAATCTCCCGGGCGCTGGCCTCGCTGCCCGCCTCCTCCTCGATGGCGGCCAGCAGGGGCAGGTCAAAGGCCCTGGCAAAGTACTGGAACCCGTCGTGGAAGGTGACAAGGCCGCCAATCTCCGCCTGTGACTCCTCCAGCGCGGCCTGGAGCTCCGGGTGGCAGCGGTTGAGCAGCGCCACAGCGGCCTGGGCGTTGTCCTGATAGGCCTGGGCGTTGTCCGGGTCGGCGGCGCACAGGCCGTCTAAAATTCCATCGACCATCCGCGCCGCGTTTCTCGGGTCCATCCAGTAGTGGGGGTCCCAGTGGCCGTGGTCGTGGTCCCCCTCCCCCTCCGGGTGGTCGTGGGCCGGATTTTCCAGCAGGTCCACCCCCTGGGAGCAATCCACCACCGCCGCGCCGGAGGCAGCCAGGGCCCCGGACATAAAGTCCTCCAGCCCCGCCCCGTTGAGCACCAGCAGTCCGGCCCGCTCAATCTTCTTCATATCCGTCACGGACAGCGTATAGTCGTGCAGGCAGCTGCCGCTGCCCGTGCTCAGGCGCTCCACGTCCACGCCGTCCACCCCCTGGGTCACGGCGCTGGCAAAGAGGTACAGGGGATAGGTGGTAGTCACCACAGACAGCCGGCCCTCCTCTTCCGCCCCTCCGGGGGCGGCGCAGCCCGACAGGGCGGACAGCAGGGCCAGCAAAGTCAGCAACAGTCGTCTCATAGCTCTCCTTCTCTTCCGGTCCAGGACCGGGCGGAACGGGGACCGGCCCGGGCCGCGTCACTTTCCGGCGCGCTCCAGCATCTCCAGCAGCAGCCGCTCGTTCTCCCGGGCGGCCTGAGCCAGCTGGGCGGATTTCTCCCGCAGCCGGGCCAGGACCCGGTCATACCCGGCCATCAGGGCGTCGGCACGGCGGATGGCCTCGTCCCCGTCAAAGTGCTCCACCTCCCCGGCGGCGGGCAGGTCCAGCTCCCGCAGGTAGCTGTCCACCTTGGGGTCATAGACCAGCCCCAGGGAGGGCACCGCCATCCTGGCGGCAAAAATCAGGGTGTGCAGCCGCATGGCTAAGCACAGCTTAGCCTGACCCAGCACCCCCATCAGCTCCCGGGGAGTGCACGGCACGTCCAGCTGGTGGGAGGGACAGGCCATCTTCTCCCGGACCTGGCGGGCGGCCCCCCTGTCCCGGCCGGGCTGCATCAGCAGGAAGAGCACCTCCAGCCCATAGCTCTGGTACAGGTGGTCGCACAGCCTGGCCAGCTGGGCATAAAAATCCCCCACCCCGGGCCACTCCCGGACGGACACCGCCACAAAGGGGCGCCCCTCCTCCACCCCGGCGGCGGCCAGCAGCTCCACGGCCCGCTCCCGGCTGACGGCGTCCAGGTGAAACACCGGGTCGGCGGTAACCACCGCGTCCCGGCGGCACACCCCCATCTCCTCCAACTCCTGGAGGGACTTGTGGTCCCGGAGGGTGACCAGGGCGGCCCGTTCCACCACCCGCTTCACCCGCCGGCGGTTGGCCGGCTTGCGCACGGGGCCGATGCCGTTGGCATAGAGCATCACCGGCTTGCCCAGCCACTGGGCGCACCGGATGACGGACAGATAGTATAGCAGCGAGCGGGTGGAGGTGGTGTCCTGCAGCAGGCTCCCCCCTCCGGACAGCAGCGCGTCGCTGCGGCGCAGGGCGGAGAACACCCGCCACACCCGAAACCGGGGGATGGCGTCCAGGCCGTACTGGCGGCGGGTCATGTCCGGGTCCTTGGACAGGACGGTGACGGCCACCTCGTCGCTGGCCTCCCGGATGGCCTGCTGGATGGAGTCCAGGATGGCGTCGTCCCCGGCGTTGGCAAAGCCGTAGTACCCGCTCATCACCACCTGGTATTTCCGGCGGCGGACCTGCTCGTACATGGCCAGGCAGTCGCCGGCCATGCGCCGGACGGAGTAGTGCTCTAAAATCACCTGCCGGCCATAGGCCCCGGCCTGCTCCCGCTGGGCGGGGGACAGGGCGAACGCGGCGGCCACGTCGGCCAGCAGGACCTCCGGCCTGGAGGGGGGCAGTCCCCGGCAGCAGAAGTTGCCCGCCTGGGCCTGGGCCAGCTTCTCCGGGCCGAACAGGCCCTGATAGCCCTCGTTGCCCGCCACGATGACGGGCTTTCCGACGGCCATGGCCTCCAGCGCCGCCCGGGACACCCCCACAAATAGGTCCCCGGCGGCGGCAATCTCATTGACGTCGGTGCGCGGGCCGGTCATGGTGACGCACCTGCGTCCCAGCGCCCGGTTGACGGCCTCCGCCCGGGCCCGCAGCTCGTCCAGCACATTGCCTCCCCCGGCGATGAGCAGCTGGATGCCCGGCACGGCCCGCTCCAGCTCCGGAGCCAGCTCAATCAGCTGCCGGGCCACCAGGGCCCGGTCGGCATCCATGCGGCTGACATAGGAGAGGATGGGCCGCTCCGGGTCCAGGCCGAACTCGGCTATCACCCGCGCCCCGGACACCGCCGGAGAGAACTTCTCCGTGTCGATGCCGTTGATGGTCACCGAGATGTGCTCCGGGGGCAGGCCGTACTCCCGAATCAGATAGTTTTTGATGTCCTCCGAGACCGCCACCGTGCGCTCCCCCCAGTTGGTGAGATAGCGCAGGGCGCCGCTGGCGTCAAAGACCCAGTGGGCGGTGGTGACGAAGGGGAACTTCATGCGCCGCTTCAGCCGCCCGCACAGAAAGGCGGGGATGCGGGCGTGGGCGTGGACCACGTCCGGGTCCTCCCGGACAATCACGTCCCGGAGAATCTTTTCTGCCCGGCGCATATCTCTGAACGTTCTCCGGTGGAGGGGGGCCTGATAGTGCCGGATGCCCGCAGCGGTAATCTCCGGGACATAGACCCCGCCGTTGGAGACGATGGCCACATCATGTCCCATGTGCCGCAGCTGCTTGGACAGCTCCACAATATGGGTCTCCGCCCCGCCGATGTCCAGGCCCATGGTGGCCATCAAAATCCTCATGGCGCTTCTCCTCCCCGCCCCGCGGGCTTAAAAGATGTGGGTGACGGTCACGTCGAACTGCGCGTATTTAGAGCAGTAGGTCCGGGCGGAATTGACGCCCAGGTCGTACACCCGGTTGAGCGAGTACCCCCGGTCGGTGACCAGCCCCTCCCCCCGGATGGTGAGCAGCAGGTTCACCCCCTCCTCCACCTGGGCCAGGCCGTAGGTGCCGTCGGTAAAGGCGGTCAGCTGGCTGCCGGGCAGCACCTGAATGTCGGTGATCTCGCCCAGGGGCCTGCCGCCGCTTTCATAGTTGAGGTCGTACACCATATCGCCCACGTGGATGTTCTCCTCCAGATAGCCGGGCAGGCCCTGGGCCAGGGCCTGATAGGTGATGGCCTGGCTGTCCACGCTGGTGCCGGTAATCTGCTGGTGGCTCTTCACGTACAGGGCGGCGGCCAGCACCAGCACCACCAGGACGGCCAGCACGTCGATGACGCTGACCTTGCCGAACAGCCGGCCGTTGTTGTCGATTATCTTCATGCTCAGCCCTCCCGCTCCACGGATACCACCGGGCCGCTGGCCATATAGCCCTCGCCCTTGATGTAGGTGGTCACGCCCACCCGCAGCTCATAGCCTCCGTCCAGAATAAACCCCTTGTCCGACTCGGTGCAGGGGGCCTCCACCGTCACCAGAACATCCTCATAGCCGCTGATTTCCGCCTGGACATAGCGGCGGTTTTCGTTGTCCAGCACCTTTTCCTCCGCGGGGACGGCCTCATAGGAAACCACCCGGCCCAGCTCGTAATTCTTGATGTTGTCCGTCAGCAGGTCCCCCTCCTCAATGAGGCTGGCGCTGCCCTCGGGCCAGCGCTGGAAGCGGACGGTATAGCGCACGCTGCTCTCCTGGGCCTGCTCCCCGGTCTGGGCGGAGGGGCGCAGGGTCATCCACAGCAAAACGGCGGCGGCGGCCAGGGCCAGGATGAGCACCAGGCCGTCGAACAAATTCAGCCGCAAGCGGAATTCAGGGGTGTTTCGTTCCATGTTTTGCTCCTTTCAGAATCTCCAGATAGACCTGCTCGGTGTTCCGGGCAAACCTCTGGCCGGTAAATTCCTGTTGAAATATCTCTTTTGCCCGGGCGCCCATGGCCGCTCGGGCGCCGGAATCGTCCATCAGCCGCTCCATGGCGGCGGCCAGGGCGGCGGCGTCCCGGCTGGGGAACAGCAGGCCGTTGTCCCCGTGGCGGACCACCCAGGGGTTTCCGCCGTAGTCGCTGGCGATGGAGGGCAGCCCCAGGCTCATCCCCTCCAGCAGGGCCATGGAGGTGGCCTCGGTCCCCCAGGAGGCGTTGAGCTGCACATCCAGGATGTTGAGCAGCTCCGCCACGTCCTCCCGGAAGCCCAGCAGCGTCACCAGCTCCTCCACGCCCTGCTCCGCCACCGCCCGGGCCACCTCCTCCTCGAAGGCGCCGGTCCCGGCCACCAGGATGCGGAAGTCCGTTCTCCCCCGCTCTTTTAAAATCCGGGCCGCCTGCACCAGGTACAGGTGCCCCTTGTAGTCCTCGATTCGGGCCAAAATGCCGAACAAAACCGCCCCCTCAGGCAGGCCCAGCCGCTCCCGCAGGGCCTGCCGCTCCTGGGGAGAGCGCTCGGGCACCGGCTCCACCCCATTCATCACCACGGTAATCTTCCGGGGGGAGACGCCCCCTTCCACCAGGTTGTCCCGGGTGGCGGGGCTGACGGCGATAATTCGGTCGGCGTAGCGCTCGTTGAGAAACCGGTTCACCCAGCGCCCCGGGGGATACTTCAGCCTGGCCGGGACGGGAAAGGCGGAGTGCCGGCTGTACACCACCGGCACCCGGCGGCTCTTGGCCGCGATGCGCCCGGACAGGCAGCCGTGGGTGTGGACGAGGTCGGGGGCCGCGCGCCCAATCAGCTCCTTCAGCACCCCCACGTCCCGCCGGTCATAGGAGCGGTCGGCGATGCCGTCCACCTCCCAGACCTGGGCCCCCGCCCGCTCCAGGGGGCCCTTCAGCGCGCTGCCCCGGGGGACGGCCACCTGAATCTCAAACTGGCCGCGGTCGGCATACTTCAGATAGTTGAGAATGACCCGGCCGGCCCCGCCGATGTTGGTGTCGCTGATGATGTTTAAAACCCGTATCATCGTCCGGCGCTCCTCTCCGGCAGGGCGCTGCGCCGGGCGGCCAGGCCCCCCAGGGCCAGGCAGACCCAGAACAGGAACATCACCCGGTAGTTGTAAAAGGAGTAATCCGTCATGGCCTGGACCATGAAGCCGCACACCCCGGCGGTGAGGGCAATCTGGAGCAGGCGGCTGGTCCGCTCCTTCTCCCGG
Source organism: uncultured bacterium (assembly GCA_949286295.1). Lineage (GTDB taxonomy): Bacteria > Bacillota > Clostridia > Oscillospirales > Oscillospiraceae > Lawsonibacter. The sequence goes on from CASECK010000148.1 coordinate 5,490, forward strand.
CTCAGGGCGCAGCACATCATCCGGAAATAGACAAACAACACTATCACAAACACAATCAGGGCCGCTATCCCCGCGTCGCACACGATTTGCAGCAGCAGGTTGTGGGAGTGGGGCGCCACGATTCCGTTATAGCCATAGGCGGGGTAGACCATGTTGAAGGCCGCGTCTCCAGGGCCGATACCGCACAGCCAGTAGTCCTTCAGCATGGCCAGGGTGCCCATCCAGATATACACCCGGTAGGAGGTGGAGTTGTCCCCCAAGTTACCGATACTGGTAAACCGGGAGATGACCGAGTCGGGCAGCACAAAGTACAGCGCCACCATGGCCAGGGGGGCCAGCAAAATCAGCCTGGGGTTGAGCAGCAGCACAAACGCCGCCCCGGCAAACAGCAGCCCCAGCCAGGCCCCCCGGGAGAAGGTGAGCAGCATACACACACACATCAGGCCACAGCAGGCCAGATAAAAACACCGCCGCGGCCAGTCCCGGGCGGACAGCAGTCCCGCCCCGCCCAGGGGAATAAGCAAAATCAGGTACTGCCCCAGCATATTGGGGTTCTCCAGGGTGGAGGGGACCCGGAACTGAATCGAGGAGAACATATCGCTGTCCACCCAGGCGGCGGACTGATAGCCCCAGCGGAACAGATACTGCAAAATGCCATAGGCCGCCACCGCCGCGCCGGCCAGTACCATCAGGCCCACCAGCCCGTCCAGCTGCCTGCGGCTGTCCACCGCGTTGCCCAGCACCACCGCGAACAGGACAAAGGCCGCGGTGAGCAGGCCGGGCCGCAGGCTGGCCGACAGCTTCACCGAAAACAATGTGCCCGCCAGATAGACCGCCGCGTACAGGATGATGTAGCGGTTGACAGGGCACCAGGCCAGCTCCCGCTCCCGGTCCCGCACCAGGCTGAGCAGCACGCAGGCGTAGCCCACCGCCGCCAAGCCCAGCACCGCCATGGTGGGAATCAGAGGGGCCAGCACCGCCGGGAGCATACACCACACCCACGGCCTGGTAAAGACGCTGCCCCGGAACAGCGCCTCCAGGCGCAGCAGCCCGTACAGCCGGCACAATCCCCGCCGTATCAGCGCCCACAGCCGGAAAAACACGCTGCTCTCCGACGCGGCGGCCCCCCACCCCCGCGGGTGGAGGAACCACTGGACCACGCCGCTGCGCGCCCACTGACCGCCCACCCAGGCGCACAGGGCCATCAGGGCCCGCCAGAGGGCGCTGGCATCCAACATTCGCTTGACCTGTTCCATCGCTCAGCCTCGCTTCAACATCTGTTTCAAAAGGGCCAGGGCCTGCCTGGCCTCCTGCAGCCGCAGGTCCAGGGCCAGCAGGCCATATCACACAACGCCTCCCAGGGCGCACAGCCCCACCGCCAGCAGCTCCCCGGCCTTGCCCGCCGGGAGGGCGGCGCTCGCCCCGGCCAGCACCGCCCAGGCGCACAGGCCCATGCCCGCGGCGCACAGGAGCATTTTCAGCAGGTCCAGGACCATCGCCCTGTCCAGGATGCCCTCCCCCCGGCGCTCCAGAGGCGCCAGGAGCAGCAGGGCATACACCGTGGAGGTGACGGCGGTGGCCGCCGCCAGGCCGGCCACCTGGAAGCGGCCGGACAGGACGGTACACAGCGCCACGTTCACCCCGATGGACACCACCCCCGCCACCAGCGGCCCCCGCCCGTCCTGCCGGGCGAAATAGGCCCGGCTGAGGACATTCTGCACCGCGTAGCCCGCCATGCCCAGGGACATCCAGGTCAGGGCGGTGGCGGTGATACCGGCGGCAAAGCCGTCAAAGGCCTGTCCCCCATAGACAAGGGAGACCAGCGGCCGGGCCACCACCATCAGTCCCACTGACATGGGCAGCACAAAAAACAAGGTGACATGGGCCGTCTGCCGGAGGGTCTGCCGGAACTCCCCCTCCCGGCCCCCGGCGGTGAGCCGGGACAGCCGGGGGAAGATGACGTTTGTCACCGACAGGATAAAGGTGCCCCCGATGACCAGATAGAGGTTGGAGGCGTACTCAATGGCCGCCACGCCGCCCCCGTCATAGAGCCGGGAGCCAAACCGGGAGCTGATGGCCTGGGTGATGGGCTGAATCCAGGTGGACACCATCACCGGCCCCATCAGGGCAAAGACCTTCCGCATCCCCTCGCCGCCCAGCTCCAGTCCCGGGCGCAGGCGGCAGCCCAGCCGCCCCAAGGGGGGCAGCTGGATGGCCCCCTGCAAAAACCAGCCCAGCAGATAGGCCGCCGCCAGGCCGAAGATTCCAAACCGGCTGTCCAGCGTGTAAAAATAGCAGATAATCACCAGGTTGGACACCACCGACATGAGGGCGGGGGCGGTGAAATGGTCCAGCGCCTGGAGCACCCCCACCAGGCAGAAGGCCACCCCGGAGAAAAATACCGTGGGGAACATCACCCTGGTCAGCGACACGGCCAGCCCGGTGGTGCTGGGGTCGGCGTAGTCGGCAAACAGGGCCACCAGCGGCCCGGGGCAGAGCATCCCCAGCGCCGTCAGCCCCCCGGTGAGCAGGGCCATGACAGTCAGAAAGCTGCCGGCAAAACGAAAGGCCGCCTCCCGGCCTCTCTTTTCCAGATATTCGCTGAACACCGGGATGAAGCAGGCGGCGATGGCCGAGGCGAACACCGCGTCACAACACACCCGGGGAATCCGGCTGGCGGTGAAAAAGGCGCTGGCCTCCGGACCCACGCTGTAATGGACGGCCAGCAGCCGGTCCCGGTACAGCCCCAGGACCTTGCCCACCAGGGTCATGACCATCACAAAGCTGACGGTCCTGGCCGCGCTGCCGCGCTGTTCTTCCAGCGCCTCCACCCCCTTGCCTGAGCATCTGCATACTCACCCAGAATATCAATTTATTGTACACGATGCGGCACGGTTTTTCAACCGTCTATTCCTTAACGTTTGATTAATTTCTCCCCCCGCCCTTTTTCTTGCTTTTTCCATTGAAACCAGCCCCAAATTCTGCTACAATGTGACGTACCCTACCGGTTGACATATTAACAAAGGAGAGCCCATGAAACACACTCTGATTTCCCCGCTGCGCCGGGCGGCGGCTTTTGTCCTGGCGGTGCTGCTGGCCGTCCCCGCGGTCTATGCCGCCGCGGGCGAGCGCAAGCTCCAGACCTCGGTGGAGGTGCTGGACGGCCTGACCTACCGCAATACCGTCACCGTCAACAACGACAGCCGGGTGGAGAGCTTCTCCCTGGAGCTGTCCCCCGGCGGCCAGGTCTCCCCCATCCTGCTCCAGGGTTCCGGCGCGGTCTACGGCGCGGCGACCATCAACAAGGCGGTCTCCACCGCCCAGGAGCTGGGCTACCACGTGGTGGGAGCCGTCAACACCGACTTCTTCTCCATGTCCTCCGGCGTGCCCATGGGCATCGTCATCGAGGACGGCATTTATAAATCCAGCGGCGGGGACGAAAACGCCATGCTCATCACCGGCAACCAGGTCAGCATCACCGGCCGTCCCCAGGTCTCCCTCACCCTGACCAACCAGTCCACCGGGCAGGAGACCGTGCCCCACCACTTCAACAAGCTGCGCAGCCCCACCGGCGGCCTTTACCTGTACAACAGCCATTTCTCCTCCGTGTCCACCCGCAGCAGCGGCGCGGGCTGGTATGTGCGCATGGAGGCCGCCGGCGGGCAGGCCGGGGCGCTCACCGTCAACTCCACCCTGGAGCTGGTGGTCACCGAACTCATCCGCTCGCCAGAGCCTCTGGCCATCGGGGAGCACGAGTATATTCTCACCGCCGACGACGTGTCCGGCTATGATTTCATCTACAACTCCTTCCAGGTCGGCGACCAAATCACCCTGCGCACCGCCTGCCAGGACCAGGTCCTGTCCCAGGCCCAGTGGGCCGGCGGCGTGGGGGATATCATGGTGTGGGACGGCGCTGTCACCGACAGCTCCACCTGGACCTACGCCAAGGACGGCCGCCAGCCCCGCACCGCCATGGGGATGCGCTCAGACGGCACTCTGGTGCTCTACGCGGTGGACGGCCGCCAGAGCGGGTACTCCTCCGGCCTGTCCCAGCTGGATTTGGCCGGTGAGATGAAGGCCCAGGGCTGCGTCTGGGCGGTCAACTTAGATGGCGGCGGCTCCACCGCCCTGTCCCTGTGGCTGCCCGGCCAGGCCGGTCCCGCCATTCAGAGCAGCCCCTCCGGCGGCAGCCCCCGCAGCTGCGCCACCTACCTGCTGCTGGTCACCGGCCACACCGGCAGCGGCCAGGCCAGCCGCCTGGCCCTCCCCCAGCAGGGCCAGGCCGTCCTCGCCGGCACCAGCCTGACCCTGCCCCAGCCCGTCTCCATCGACGCCGGGCTGAACATCGTGGACGAGCACCCCGGCGGCGTGCGTATGACCGCCGAACTGGGGCGCATCGAGGACGGGGTCTACACCGCCGGGGAGCACCCCGGCACCGACACCATCTCCCTGCGCCAGCGGGATGGGGATTTAGAGGGGTCCGCCCAAATTCACGTGGTGGACCACCTGACCGGGTTTACCGTCTCCCGCCAGGGGGAGGAAAAGCCCCTGACCGCTTTGACCGTGAAGCCGGGGGAACAGGTTCAGCTGGCCGTCTCCGGCAGCTACTGGGGCCGCCAGGCCCTCCGGGACTGGCAGGGGGTCCGCTGGAGCATGGAGGGCGAGCTTGGCACCCTGGACGAAACCGGCCTGTTCACCGCAGCCGCCCTCCCCTCCAGCGGGAGCATCACCTTCTCCTGCGGCGGACTGACCCAGACCATCATCGTCACCATGACCAACCTCCACACCGACGTCACCCCGGAGCACTGGGCCTATGAGGCGGTGGAGTACTGCTACGAGCACAACATCGTCTCTGGTGTCAGCACCACAGAGTTTGGCCGGGACGCGCAGATTCGCCGGGGCGACTTTATGCTGATGCTCCACAACGCCCTGGGCAAGCCCGCCCCCGCCGGCCCTGCCCAGTTTACCGACGTGGCCGAATCGGATTATTACTACACCGCCCTCTCCTGGGCCCAGGGGGCCGGGCTGGCCTCCGGCACCGGCGACGGCGCCTACTCCCCCAGCCAGCCCATCACCCGGGAGCAGGCCTTCACCATTCTGCGCCAGGCCCTGCCCCTGCTGGGCAAGCAGTGCCCCGACGGAGAGCTGTCCGTGCTGGAGCAATTTGCCGACCGGGACCTGATCGCCAGCTACGCCCAGATTCACACCGCCACCCTGGTCTCCCAGGGCATCGTCAGCGGCAAGGGGGAGGGCATTGACCCCCGGGGCGACCTGACCCGAGCGGAGATGGCCGCCATCCTCTACAAGGCCATCACCTTCACCCCGGTCACCGAGACTCCCGCCGACCCCAGCGTCTACACTCTGACCCTGGACCAGCAGCAGCTCATTCTGGCCCCGGGGGAGCGCACGGTCCTCACCGCCTCCGTCACCGGCCAGCCCGCCCCCCAGGAGCCGAGCTTTACCTGGACCTGCAGCACTCCCGCCGCCGCCGTGGTGGACGCCAGCGGCGCGGTCACCAGCATCCACGCCGGCCTGGAGGAGCAGACCGCCATCATCACCGCCCACTGGAGGGGCCTGTCCGCCTCCTGCGTGGTCACCTGCTCCCCGCCCCAGCGGGTGGGCGTGGTCACCGGCGCGGAGGACGGCCTGAACGTCCGCTCCGGCCCCGGCACCAGCTTTGACGTGCTCACCGGCCTGGACAACAGCGTCCAGGTGGCCGTGCTGGGCGAGGAGAGCGGCTGGTATCAAATTGTCTGCCTCAGCCGGGATGGCGCGGCCGTGACAGGCTATGTATCAGGCGACTACCTGACGGTCATCCCCTGACAAAAGACGGGCCGGACGCCGCCCGAAGGAGCGGCTGTCACAGACGCCTGACTGCCCGGCATCCCTCTGACAGCGCCTTCGGCCCTGGCGTCCGGCCCTTTGCGCCTACCGATTCAGGCTGGCATAAACCGTCCCTTTCCGGGGCAGCTTACTTCATGCCGTTCTCGTAGGACTCGATCATCTTCTTGACCATCTGGCCGCCCACAGAGCCGGCCTGCTTGCTGGTCAGGTCACCGTTGTAACCCTGCTTCAGGTTGACGCCCACCTCGTTGGCGGCCTCCATCTTGAACTTGTTCATGGCCTCGCGGGCGTTGGGCACCATAATCTTGCTGCTGTTGCTGTTAGACATGATTCGTCTCTCCTTTTACATCGTGTTTAAGTTTCCCGTATGGGTCGGATGGAACATCCACCGGTAGTTTTGCCCCCGGGCGGCGAGATATACCGCCGGCCAACTTCCTTATTTTGTAAGCTTGACACAAAAGCTGGCCGCTCCAGTTTGCCACAAGCGGCCGGCTTTTGCGCCAGGCTAAACGAGTCCCGATACAGTACCCGGTACTTCAGTGACGGGATAACTCCGCCGGCGTTTAGGTCCAAAGCAATCTTCCGGGAGGGTGCGAACAGTCCCTTCTGTACTTGATAGACTCAAGCAGCAAACTTTTCGCGCCCTCAAACAAGCGCCTGGATTCTTTCCCATAGCCATCCAAAGAAACTGTTTCGTTTTTCGGCGCAGCGCCGTATTTATATATGGCCTATCACGCCAACAGAACCGCTGCACCAAAACAACCAGAATAGTTTTAAAATAGAACTGAATGGAGTTGTAAAATCTAACTGAATAGAATATAATAATTTCACCGAATCTTTGAGGTGAGTGCCATGGATAAACAAAACTACCAGCCCCGAATTATCGACCGGCAGGTAGAGGAGTACCTGTCCGCCTTTGGTGCCGTATGCATCGAGGGCCCGAAGTGGTGCGGCAAAACCTGGACCTCCTCCTACCACAGCAAAAGCGAGATCTACATCGGCGACCCCGCCGGCAACTTCCAGAACCGCCAGTTGGCGGAAATGTCTCCCGCCCTGGTGCTGGAGGGTAAGACGCCCCGCCTCATCGACGAGTGGCAGGAGGTGCCGCCCCTCTGGGACGCAGTACGCTACAAGGTGGATCAAAATGCCCAGAAGGGGCTGTATATCCTCACTGGCTCCGCCACACCTAACCACAAGGGCATTCTCCACAGCGGCGCTGGCCGAATCGCCCGGCTGCGGATGCGCCCCATGTCCCTGTGGGAGTCTGGGAACTCCAGCGGCAAGGTGTCCCTGGAGCGTCTCTGCCACGGCAAGTTGACTCCTGCCATGACCGGCGAGGTGGACTTAAAGAAGCTAATCGAGCTGATCCTCCGGGGCGGCTGGCCGGGGAGCCTGGGCCTGCCGCTGGAGCAGGCGGTGCTGCTTCCCGCCCAATACCTGGACGCCGTCATTGACGACGATGTATACCGGATGGACGGGGTAAAGCGGGACACCCAAAAAATGCGCCTGCTCCTGCGCTCCCTGGCCCGAAACGAAAGCACCACCGTCACCAACAAGACGCTGATGAAGGACATCAAGGCGGTGGACGATGAGGACATCGACGGTAACACCGTGGCGGCCTATCTGGACATCTTCAAGAGGCTGTTTATCACGGACAACCAGCCGCCCTTCTTCTCTGGCATCCGCTCCTCTGTGCGGGTGAAGCAGGCAGAGAAACGGCACTTTGCGGATCCGTCTTTGGCCTGCGCCCTGCTAAAGGCTACGCCTGCAAGCCTGCTGGGGGATCTGGAGACA
>CASECK010000149.1 GCA_949286295.1 uncultured bacterium
CGCCGGCCGGCGGCGGGATTGATGATAAACAGGTGCCGCATGGGCCTTCCCTCTCTTTTTCTCTGTCACAGCCCGTACATAAACAGGTCGCACTTGAGCATGCCGTTATAGAGCTTGCGCTTTTTATCTGCTTTCTTTCCAAAGGTGCGCTCAAACTCGGTGTGGGAGGAGAGCAGGTACAGCTTCCAGCCCTCCGGGAACTTGTCCCAGGCCCGGCCGAAGGCCCGGTACAGCTCCTCCGGCGTCTTCTTTTTCTTGAAAAAAGGAAACATCTCCATACTCCTCTCTTACAGATACATAAACAAATCGCACTTGAGCATCCCGTTATAGAGCTTGCGCTTCTTGTCCGCCTGTTTGCCGAAGGTGCGCTCAAACTCTGTGTGGGAGGAGAGCAGGTACAGCTTCCACCCCTCCGGGAACTTGTTCCAGGCCCGGCCAAAGGCGCGGTAGAGCTCCTCCGCCTCCCGGCGCTCCAGAATGCGCTCGCCATAGGGCGGATTGGTGACCACCCGCCCGCCCAGACCGCCCCAGTGGAAGGTGCGGGCGTCGGCCGTCTCAAAGGACACCATGCCGTCCACTTCCGCCAGGGCGGCGTTGTGCCGGGCCAGGGCCACGGCAACGGGGTCGATATCCCCGCCCCATATCTCATACTCCCCCTCAAACTCCTGGTCCATGGCCTCGCCGGCGGCGGTCACCCACAGCCCCTTGTCCAGCCAGTCCCACTTTTGAGCCGAGAAGGTCCGGCCCAGGCCGGGCGCCCGGTTCTTGGCGATGAGGGCCGCCTCGATGGGGATGGTGCCGCTTCCGCAGAAGGGGTCGCACAGCGGGTCCCTCCCCCGGTACCGGGACAGCAACACCAGTCCGGCGGCCAGGGTCTCCCGCAGGGGGGCGGCCACCCCCTGGGCCCGATAGCCCCGCTTGTGCAGCCCCGCCCCGGTGGTATCCAGCATCAGGGTGGCCACATCTCCCATCAGGGAGAACTGAATTTGGTACAGCGCCCCGGTCTCCGGCAGGGTGGCCAGCTTGTAGCGGCTCCCCAGCCGGGCGGCGACGGCCTTTTTGATAATCGCCTGACAGGCGGGCACCGAGCGCAGGGTGGAGTTCAGGCTGTGCCCCTTCACCGGAAAGCGGCCCTCCCGGGGAATTACCTCCTCCCAGGGCAGGGCGCGGGTCCCCTCGAACAGGGCGTCGAAGTCCCCGGCGGGGAAGGCGCCCAGCACCAGCAGCACCCGCTCGCCGGTGCGCAGGTTCAGATTCAGGCGGACCAGGTCGGCGGCGGTGCCGGCGCACAGCACCCGGCCGTTCTCCGCCCGGACGCCGGACAGCCCAAGCCGCCGCATCTCACTGGCGCACACCCCCTCCAGGCCGAAGAGGGTGGGCACGGAAAACTGTAAGCTCTCTATGGAAAACAACTCCTCTATCTCTCCCCCGCCGGGCAAAGGGGGCTCAATCCAGCTCCAGGGGCGGATAGGCCTCCACCCGCCGGACCCTCTTCAGCCCCACCTGCTGCGCCCGAAGGGCATATTCTTTTACATCTCCTGTGGTGTAGATGCTCACTCCGCCTATCTCCTCCCCGGGCCGCAGCAGGTCCCGGCGGCGCAGCGCCTGCCGGAGCTGGGCGGCCATCTCCACCGCCGGGTCCAGCAGCTCCAGCGCCGGGTACAGCTTCCGGATGCGGTCCGCCACCAGGGGGTAGTGGGTGCAGCCCAGCAGGCAGCATTGGATTCCCTGGCGCTCCACCATGGGGTCCAGCGCCCGGCGCAGCTCCTCCTCCACCTGGGCCATGCCCCCGCCATCCCCCAGGCTGTGCTCCACCAGCCTGGCCAAATGGGGACAGCCGCAGCTATACACCCTCACCTCACCCGGCCGCCGGGCCAGAATCTCCCGGGGGTAGGTGCGGCAGTTGTGGGTGAACACGGTGGAGATGACCCCCACCCGCTCCACCCCCAGGGCGGCCACCGCGTCCGCCCCCGCCTGAACGGCGTTGAACACGGGACAGGACACCAGGTCCATGCACTGCTCCGCCACACAGGAGATGGTGTTGCAGGCCACCAGCAGGGCCTTTACCCGGCGCTGCTGCATAAAGCGGAACATATACCGGGCCAGGGCCACGATTTTTTGCGCCGGGTGGTTGCCATAGGGCACGTGGGCCCCGTCGCCGAAATAGAGCAGCTCCTCGCCGGGCAGCAGCCGCTGCACCTGGCGCACCACGCTGAAGCCCCCTATCCCGGAGTCCAGGATACCGATGGGGCGCTCTCGCTCTGTCATGGGATACACTTCCTTGCTGCCGCGAAACTTGGAGGCCGGCGGCGCGGCCGCCGCCCATTTATGCTATGCGCCCCCCGTCCTGTTTAAGCCGCCCGGCTCACGGTCCCGGCGCTCATATCCAGCAGATAGGCGCCGGTGTCGGTGGTCACCCGCCACACCGGCGTCAGACTCATGGAGCCAGACAGGGACCCGGCGGTCACATACCCAGGCTGGATGCCGTCGATTCGGTTGCACACATCCCCCAGGGCGCTAACCCCGTTGAGGAAGTTCACCAGGGCGGTGGCCACGGTGATGGTCCGTCCCCCGGCGTCCTCCCGGGGCTGTCCCACCAGGCGGCGGCCAGACAGGGACTCCACGCCCCCCTCCCGGCACACCGCCGTCACCTGCTGGTTGAACAGCGGCGCGCCCTGCCAGCTCTGCCCAAAGAGAAGGCTGTCCCCCTCCTCCTTCAGCAGCGCGCCCTGACAGCCCACCGCCTCCAGCAGCCGCGCGCAGGCGGCCACCCGGTCCTCCCCTGTGGGGAAGGCCTCCGGTTCCAGCTGCGCGGAGAACGCGCCGTCGCTGTGGAACTGGACGGCGCCGTTCTCATTTTCATAGCGGTAGACCTCGCCGCCCCGGTGCCGGACGGTCACCTCGCCCCCCAGCAGGGCCTGGGCGGCCCGCTCCTCTCCGGCCAAATCCCGCTGCGCCGTCTGGAGCGGCAGGGCCGCGTCCTGGGGGACAGCGGCGTCCTCCACCTGGATGCCCCGGTCCCGGAGGAACTGGATGGCGTTGTCCCGGGCCTGGGTACGCAGGCGGCTATCCCGGATGCTCTGGGACAGGGCGATGGCCAGCAGGCTCAGGTTGGTCACCACCAGCAGCAGGATGATGATATTCTTCAGCTTGCTCCACGGCACGGCTCATCCCTCCCCGGCGGCATTGTCCCGGGCCGCCCAGCCGGCGCTCAGGGTATCCGCGCCATCGTCGGCATAGGCCAGCAGCAGCTCCTCCCCCTCCCGCTCCAGGGCGGTCAGGGCCGCGACGGCCTGTCTCAGGGGGAGCACCGCCTCGCTCCCGCCGGCAGCGGCGTAGCTGCGCAGGCGCATGGTAAACTGCTCGATACGGCCCCCCTGCACCAGAAACCGGGCGGCCGGTCCCCCCTCCAGCCGCACCGGGACCCCGTTGAGGCTGTACTCAAACTCAATCTCCCAGCCGCTCCCGGCGGGGACGGCGGAGCGCAGGTATAACCCCGCCTCCCCGCAGCGGCCGGCCATCAGGGCGGCGGCCACCTGGCGGCAGGTCTCCACACTGTCGAACAGCGCCCCAGTCCCGCCCTGGTCCAAAATGGGCAGCAGGCCGTCCCCCTCGCCGCCGGCGGTATACTCCGCCACGCCCCGGTCGGACAGCCGGACGCTGTCGTCCCCGTTGCGGGCCACCTGCTCGTCGGTGGAGTAGAAATTGGTGGAACTCAGCGAGAAGCCCAGGTCCTGGACCAGCGCCCGCAGGGCCTCCTCCCCGCCGGATACCGGGTTGGCGGCGGTATAGACCGCCGTCTGGGGCGTCTGCCCGGGCAGCAGGGTATCCGGGTCCAGCGCCCCGTACTCCTCCCGGGCCTCGAAGGCGAAAACCGCGCCGTTGTCCGAGTAGGCTGACAGGGTATCGCTCAGGGCGTCCGGGTCGGCCATCCCGGACACACAGCGGAAGTACTCTCCCGTCTCTTCGTCCCGGTAGTAGAGGGCCACCTGGTCCTCCCACACTGACAGCGCCAGCCGGCGCACACAGGCCTCCGCCCGGACGCCCTCCCCCGACAGCCAGCCGGCCAGGACGGACATGGGAATCTCCCCCTGAAAATCCATATAGACTCCCACCTGGCCGCTCAGGGCCTGCTCCCACTGGCTGCGGCTAATGGGCTGGGGGGCCTCCAGGCTGGACATGGCCTCCACCAGCGGGCCGGCCACCTGCTGAAACAGCTCCTGACAGGCTGCCTGGTCGTACTGAAGCCCATACCGGGCCGGGCCGTTCCCGGGCAGGTCCGGTACGGCCGGCAGCGCCCCATCTCCGGGGATATTCACCGCCATGGCCAGGGGGACGGCCCCCGCGCCCCGGCCCGCGCCCTGCTCCTGTCCCGGGGCGGCAGGGGCCGCGTCCTCCCGCAGCAGGCCGCTGAGAGGACCCAGCAGTTGGGTCCGTGCGGCCAGCCACAGGGCTGAACAGGTGAGCAGAAGAATCAGCGCGTCCTTCCCCAGCTCCACCAGGCGGCGTTTACGGTTTTGTTCCATAGTTTGGTCCCTCAATGCGCAGCTCCAGCCTGACAGCCAGGCCAGGGCCCTGCTTGTCCTGCAGGCTCAGGCTGCCCTGGTGCCGGTCCACAATCTCCTTGGCGATGGACAGCCCCAGGCCGGTGCCGCCGGACTGGCGGGAGCGGGCCTTATCCACCCGGTAGAAACGCTCGAAAATACGGGGGCGGTCCTCCGCCGGGATGCCGATGCCGTCGTCGTCCACCACCAGCCACACCCGGTCCTCCTGGCGGCCGGCGGAAATGGTGATATGGCCCCCGTCGGGGGTGTATTTGATGGAGTTGGACACAATGTTCATCATGACCTGGACGATTCGCTCCCGGTCCGCCACAATTCCAGGCAGCTCCGGCTCCAGCTCCAGGGTCAGGGTGTGGCCGTGGCGCTGGGCCTCCATATAGACGGCGTTGTACAGGTCCTGCACCGCGTCGCCGAAGGAGAAATAGCCCAGTTTCATCTCGTCCCGGTCGGAATCGAAGCGGGACAGGGTGAGCAAATCCTGGACGATGTGGGTCATGCGCTCGCTCTCGTTGAGGATGACCCCCAAAAATTTCTTCTCCACCTCCGGGGGGATATCCCCGGCGCTGTCGGCCAGGGTCTCGGCGTAAGAGTGGATGTTGGTCAGGGGGGTGCGAAGCTCGTGGGAGACGTTGGCCACAAACTCCCGGCGCATCTCCTCGTTCTTGCGCTGCTGGGTCACGTCGTGCAGCACCACCAGTGCGCCGCCACCGGAACGGCCCCGGTCAAAGGGGGCCAGCAACAGCTGTAAAAAGCTGTCCCGGACCTGCATCTCCCCCTCCACGTGGTCGGGGGCGGCCAGCACCTGGTCCAGCGCAGCCACACCGCCAAACAGCTGGTCATAGGTGGTCCCCGGTCCGATGGGCCGCAGCAGCAGCTGGGCGGCGGCGGGGTTGGAGTGGATGACCTCGCCCCCCCGGGAGAAGGCCACCACACCGTCGGTCATGTGGAGAAACAGGGTGTCCAGCTTGTTGCGCTCGTTCTCCACCTGGCGCAGCGTGTCCCGCAGCTGCCCGGCCATGTCGTTGAAGGTGTCGGTCAGCACGCCGATTTCATCCTGGGAGACCACCTCGATTTTCCGGGAAAAATCCCGCTCGGCCACCCGCATGGCCCCCTCGGTGAGCTTCTGGATGGGGGTCACCATGGTCTTGGACAGCAGGAAGGAGAGCAGGATGGAAATCACCAGTCCAAATACCAGCGCCTCCATAATCAGTAGGAACATCTGGTCGGTGAGCTTGTTGGCCGTGGTCTTGTTGTCCAGGATATAGATGACATAGTCCTCGCCCCCCCGGCTGACCGGGACGGCCACGTCCATATAGTCCAGGGCCATGCTGCTGTCATCGCCGCTCTCCCCGGTCCGGATACCCTCGTTCAGCACAAAGGTCAGGTTCTCGGTGTACTCCGGGGGGCCGCTCTCCCCCTCCGGGGAGATTAGGCAGCTGCCGTTGCTGTCCAGGATGTACAGCTTCCGGTTGCGGTTGTCCACCCCCAGCTCGCCCGCATAGGCGTACAGCACCTGGGCCAGCTGCTGGGCGCCGTTCTCCTCCTGGTCAGTCTGGGTGGTCAGGTCGTGGGCCAGCAGGGGGTTGGCGAACACCTCGGACATCTGGGTATAGAAATCCTCCAGGTAAAAGGCGGTGACCGAGTTCATCAGAAAGGCCCCCACCACCATCATCAGGGACAGGATGAGCAGGACCATGATCAGCACCAGCTTCGTATAGAGACTGCGCAGCACGGGGCGCTCCCTCCTCTCTTCCGCCTGGGGCGGCATTTCTGTCTATCGTCCGGCCGGACGCCCTATTTCCCAAAGTAGTACCCCATCCCCCGTTTGGTCCGAATAAATACGGGGTTGACGGGGTCTCGTTCCCACCGCGCCCGCGCGGCGGGACCCCTTTTTCTTTTATCCTCGGGGCGGCCAAGCCGCCCCTGCGGAAATTCTCCGCTTCGCTGCGAATTTACGCCGGACTCCCGGCGCCCCGCCTGCGGCGGGGGGACGCCCCCGCCAACCCGGCTCTATTGCCCAAAGTAGTACCCCATCCCCCGTTTGGTCCGAATAAACACGGGGTTGGCGGGGTCGTCCTCAAACTTCTCCCGCAGGCGGCGGACCGCCACGTCCACAGCCCGCACGTCGCCCACGTACCCCTCGTAATTCCACACGTGTTCCATCAGAGCCTCCCGGGAAAACACCTTGCCCGGCTGCGCCGCCAGGTAGCGGATGAGGTCGTACTCCCGCTGGGTCAGCTCCATGGGCCGTCCATCCTGATAGACGGTGGCCCGCTCCTGGTCGATGACCACCCGCCCGCTCTCCCGGTGTCCGTCCTCCTCCGGGGAGAGGATGGGCGCCATGGCGCTGCGGCGGATGTTGGCCTTCACCCGGGCCATCAGCTCCCGGTTTTTGAAGGGCTTGGTGATATAGTCGTCCGCCCCCAGCTCCAGGCCCCGGACCTTGTCGTCCTCCTCCTCCCGGGCGGTGAGCATGACAATGGGGACGGCGCTGCCCGCCTGCCGGATTCTCCGGCACACGTCAAATCCGTCCATCCCCGGCAGCATCAGGTCCAAAAGCACCAGGTCCGGGTTCTGCTCCAGGGCCAGCTGCAGGCCGGTGGGGCCGTCCAGAGCCTCCAGCGTATCATACCCCTCCCGGGTCAAATTGAAGGACAGGATGTCCACAATGCTCTGCTCGTCCTCCACAATCAAAACGGTCTTTCCCATCACAGGGCGGCCTCCTTCTTGTTTTTACAGGCCCAACAGGGCCTTGACCTTCAACGTGGTGGAGACCGTTTTGGCGTCGGTGATGGTCCCGTCCATCACCTGCTCCACCAGCCGGTCAAAGGGCATGGTGACCACGTCCAGAAATTCGTCCGCGTCCAGATGCTGGTCCCGGCGGGTCAGCTTCCGGGCCAGGTACATATGCAGCGCCTCGGTGCAAAACCCCGGCGAGGCCAGGGTGTACCCCAGATAGGTCCACTCCTCCGCCTCCAGCCCCGTCTCCTCGCTCAGCTCCCGCCGGGCGCCCAGCAGCCGGTCCTCTTCCGCCCCGTGGTCCAGCTTACCCGCGGGCAGTTCCAGCAGTATCTGGCC
>CASECK010000150.1 GCA_949286295.1 uncultured bacterium
CGACCGGACATCTCTCTTAACGCCTCGGCCCACCGGGAGGTGGAGTCGGCGATGACGGCCACGGCGTAGCCCATGTCCCGGAAGTACTCGGCGATGGTGATGCCGGTGTAGATAGAGGCCTCCCGGGCGGCCACCGGCATATCAGAGGTGTTGGCAATCAGCACCGTGCGCTTCATCAGCGACTCCCCGGTGCGGGGGTCCACCAGCTCGGGGAACTCCCGGAGCACGTCGGTCATCTCGTTGCCCCGCTCGCCGCAGCCGATGTAGACCACCAAATCCACGTCCGACCACTTGGCCAGGGCGTGCTGCATCACCGTCTTGCCAGAGCCAAAGGGGCCGGGGATGGCGGCGGTGCCCCCCTTGGCCACCGGGAAGAAGGTGTCCACGATGCGCTGGCCGGACTGCAGGGGGACCACGGGGGGATACTTGTGCTTATAGGGGCGGCCCACCCGGACGGGCCACTTCTGCATCATGGGCAGCTCCACCTTCTGGCCGTCCTCCCCCTCCAGCACAGCCACCGTCTCGGTGACGGTGAAGCTGCCGGACTGGATGGAGGCCACCCTGCCCCTCAGCCCCGGCGGGACCATAATCTTGTGGAGAATGGAGGCGGTCTCCTGGACGGTGCCCAGCACGTCCCCGCCGGTCACCGCCGTCCCCGGCTCCACCACAGCGGTAAACTCCCACTTTTTCTCCCGGTCCAGGGCGGGCACCTCCACGCCCCGGGGGAGGTTGTTCCCCTGAACCTTCTCCATGATGACCTCCAGCGGGCGCTGGATGCCGTCATAGATATTCTCCACCAGGCCGGGCCCCAGCTCCACGGACAGGGGGGCGCCGGTGGTGACCACCTCGGCCCCCGGCCCCAGGCCGGAGGTCTCCTCATAGACCTGGATAGAGGCCGAGCCGCCGGTCATGGTGAGAATCTCCCCGATGAGCCGCTGCTCCCCCACCCGGACCACGTCGGCCATGTTGGCCTCCTCCATGCCGGTGGCCACCACCAGCGGCCCGGAGACCTTGACGATCTTTCCCATAGGTATCTTACCTTCTTTCGGGTAGATTTTTATAAAATATCCGCGCCCACCGCCCGCTCTACGGCGGTCTTGATATTGGCCATGCCGGTGCCCAGCGGGCCCTCCCTGCCGGGAATGAGGATAATGGCGGGGGTCAGGGCGTCCTGATAGCGCGCAATCTCCGGCTGCAGCTGGCTGGCCAGCTGCTCGGTCATATAGATGATGGCGTAATTCTCCCTGGCCATGCGGTGCAGGGCCTCCCGGCCCTCCTCGGGGGCGGACACAGGGCAGACCTCCAGCCCCAGGGCGCGAAACCCCATGACGCTGTCCGCCCCGCCCATGACGGCAATCTTATACATCTCTCCCCACCCCCTTTACGCATAGGTCTCCCGCAGCCGGGCGCGGATGGTCTCCCCGTCCAATCCCGCCGCCCTTCCGGCGAAAATGGAGCGGATGGCGGTCAGCTCCTGTTCCCGGGCGTACAGATAGCCGATAACCGTCTCCTCCCCGAAGGGGATTCGCCTCGCCCCGGCCAGATAGGCGGTCAGGGCGTTGTCGCACTCCCGCTCAAAGGCGGTGAGGGGACCGGAGCCCGGCTGGACCAGCTTGGCCCCCATCTCCGCCGCCCGGGCCAGAGGCCCGGCGCGGAAGGGCTCATCCACAGCCTCCCGCCGCACGGCGGCCAGGGTGTGGGGGGACACAGTCCCTCCGGGCAGCAGCGCCTGCCGCAAAAAGTCCCCCTCCCTGCCCATGCGGCACACCCGGACCAGAGCGCGCAGGTTGGCCACGTCCACGCTCAGGCGGACATAGCCCTTCAAAAAGCCGCTGTCCAGCTCCCCGGCCAGCCGCTCCATTTCCTCAAAACAGGCCCGGTCCAGCAGCATATCAGCCTGCTGGGGGTCCCGGCTGTCTGCCAGAAGGGCGGCGGCCCGCTCCATGGCCTGGGCAAAGGCGGGGGAGCAGCCCTTCAGCTCCTCCCTGCGCCAGCCCTCCAGCAGCTGCGCCGGGTCGTATCTGCCCCCGGCCAGCAGCAGCCGCTCCGGGTCCGCCCCGGTGGCCTGGGCCTTCAGGATGGCCTTGGCGTTGTGGTAATCGTATTTTATCTGGAACACCTGGACCAGGCGGGGGTCCGGGACGGACTGCTCCATGTCCCGGAACACCTGGGCCCTGGCCTGGAGCAGCGCCTCGTCCAGGCCCGCGGCGTCGTCATAGCCGCACTCGGCCAGCACCTTCCTGGCCTCCGCCTCGTCCCGGGCGTCAATCATCCGCTCCATCCGCTCCCGGGTCAGCAGCCGGTTCTCCATGGCCTTGATTCGGGCCGAAATCACCAGATAGTCCGTATCTTTTCTGTGAGACAACCCATCCCACCTCACTTTTTTTCAGCGCCCGGCCCCTGCTCACTGGAACAGCAGGTCCGCCACCTGCTTCTCCAGCTTCTCCCGCTGGAGCCGGACCAGGCTCTCAAAGGCGCAGTTGATCTCCACATCCCCGTCCACCATGATAAAGCCGCCCTTGATGTCCCGGGTCTCCTGGGACAGGGTGAGCATGGCGGTTCCGGCAACCATGGCGGCGGTGGTGTTGACCACCTTGCCCAAAAAGGCGCCCACCTTGGAACCGGCGATGGCCTCGGGCAGCTCGGGGGCCTCCCGGCTGGCCAGCGCCTCGTTGACCGCCACCACCACCTGCTTGCCCACTCTGGCCCGGTCCCGGGCCGAGAAGATAAGCTGCTCCCGGCCGGTGGAGACGGCCTGGAGCGCCAGACCGGCCAGCAGGCGGACATAGTCCGCCTCGGACAGGGCGCACAGCTTCTCCAGCGCCAGGTCAAAGGCCTCGGTCAGAACCTGCTGCTTGGCGGCCAGCTCCAGCTTGCGCCCCTCCAGAAGGGCGGCGGAGCTCAGCCGCTCCAGCCGCTCCGCCGCCGCCCGGCGGCCCCGCTCCAGGGTCCCGGCGCTCTCCTGCCCGGCCTGGGTCCTGGCCTGGTCCAGCAGGCGCTCCACCTGCTCCTGGGTCTCCCGCTCCAGGCGGTCA
This sequence comes from uncultured bacterium, assembly GCA_949286295.1. Lineage (GTDB taxonomy): Bacteria > Bacillota > Clostridia > Oscillospirales > Oscillospiraceae > Lawsonibacter. The sequence goes on from CASECK010000150.1 coordinate 3,036, forward strand.
ATCTCCGCCTGGGCGTCGGCCTCGATTCGGGCGGTGATTTTTTCAATTCCTTCCATGTCGGCCGTCCTCTCCGCCCGTTACGCGCTGATGTTGATAATCATCAGCATGGAGGCCAGCAGGGACAAAATGGCGTAGAACTCCACGGTGATGCACAGCACCATGCCCTTGGACCAGTCGTCGGGCTTCTTGGCCAGCAGGTTGATAGAGGCGGCGGCCACCCGGCCCTGGGCGATGGCGGAGAACAGTCCCCCCAGCGCCATGGGCAGGCAGGCGGCCAGGTACTGGAAGCCCTGGGCGATGGTCAGCTCCGGCAGCGTGCCGGACAGCAGGCCCATGCGGAAGATGGCAAAGAACCACACCACCAGGCCGTACAGGCCCTGGGTGCCGGGGATGACCTGAAGAATCATCACCTTGCCGAACTTGCTGGGGTCCTCGCACAGCAGGCCCGCGCCGGCCTCCCCGGCGATTCCGGTGCCCTTGGCCGACCCCACGCCGCTGAGCACCGCCGCCAGGGCGGCCCCCAGCAGGGCCAGGGCCAGGCCGCCCCAGCTGCCCAGGAAGGTGGCGCTCTTCTGAAGCTCGAACATCTGGGTCAAATCGCTCACGCTCATGATAATTTCCTCCTCTTATTGTTTGACCACACGATAATATTTGGTCTGCATATCCAGGGGGCGGAAGGGCCTTCCGCCGTCCTCATAGAATTTTCCGAAATACTCCAGGCACTGAAGCCGCAGGTCATGGACATAGCAGCCCAGCAGGTTCAGCGCGAAATTCAGCGCGTTGCCCACCAGGGAGACCACCAGGAAGATTACGATGTTTCCGGGAATGGCCCCCAGGGTGTTGAACACCTGGGCGATGACCGACCCGGCCAGCATCAGCGCCATCAGGCGGGAGTAGGACAGTACATCCCCGAAATACCCGGTGACGTGGTTGTACAGCGAGCCGAAGATGCCCGTGACCTTCCCCAGCCCCTTTCCGGTGAGCAGGGGACCGGCCACCACCATCGCGCCGCCCAGAAGGATAACGAGGTTGGTCACCCCCAGCACGGCCAGGGCCAGCCCGGCAAAGACGATCCACCAGGTGACCTCCTCCCAGACCGCGTCCATCACCTGGCCGCTTTTCACCTTTCGTGCAAAGCTGATGGCCATGCCGGTGATAATCTGCACAAAGCCCAGGCCCATGGCCCCCACCAAAATCATCATGGTGTCCTCCAGGGGGGTGAACAGGGCGGGCAGGGCGAAGGTGCTCTCCGGGTTGATAAGCTTGGCCAGCTGGGTGGGGAAGTCCCCAAAAAATCCGCCGGTGACCGCCCCCATGATGAAGGTGCTGATGCCGCACAGAACCATCAGCCCGCACAGGTGGCCCATGGTCCCCCCCGGCTTTTTCTTCCGCAGCACCAGGCTGCCCGCCAGAATCATAATCAGCCCATACCCCATGTCCGCCATCATGACCCCGTAAAACAGGATAAAGAACGGGGCCATCAGGGGATTGGGGTCCAGGGTGCCGTAGGCCGGCAGGGAGTACATCTCCGTCACCATGTTCAGCGGCCGGGTGAACCAGTTGTTTTTCAGCTCCACCGGCACCTTCGGGTACTCCTCCGGGGCCGGGTCAGAAATCTCCCAGGCGCAGGGGTATGGCTCCAGGGCCCGCTTCAGCTCCGGCCAGCGCTCCTCCGGCGCCCAGCCCTCCAGATAGAAGGTCTTTCCCGTGCTGCGCAGCCGCTGCTTGGACTGCTCCCGCCTGGCGTCCAGCCCGGCCCGGTCGGCCAGCCGCTGGATGGGGTCGCGCAGCTCCCCCATGCCGGCCAGCCGCGCCTCAATGCCGGCCAACTCCTCCTCCAGCTGGGCCAGCTGCCCGTCTATACGCCTGTCGTTCTCCGCCGCCGTGCCGCTCCAGCCCCGAAAGTGGACCTGGGACCAGCCCAGGGCCTTGAGGGCCTCCAGGGTTCCCTCCGCCTGGGCGCGGTGGCACAGCAGCAGGCAGGCGCGCGTCTCCGAATCTCCGCCGGCCTGGGTCAACTGGGCCAGCTCCCCCAGGGCCTGCTGCGCCTGCTCCCGGGTCACTCCGGCGGGCAGCGTGCCAAACTGGACCTCCACCTGGGCGCTGGAGCAGGTCTCCAGGGGCACATCCAGCCCCAGCCAGGGGGCCAGCTGGGCCTTCTGGGCCTTCAGCTTGGCCTGCTCGGCCCGGATGGCCCCCATCCGGGCGTCCAGATGGTTGATATGCTGGGCCTCCTGACTGGCCTGCCCGGCCTGCCCGGGGTCAAACAGGCTGCCCTCCGCCACCTCCGGCTTTGGGTCCAGGGGCCTGCCCCTGGCCGGGGCGTGGCGTCTGAGCACCTCCAGCGCCCGCTCGGCCCCAGCCTGGACCTCCCTGGCCTGGGCGGAGCGGTCGTCCTCCACCCGGCTCAGCCCGGCCCAGAGGGGGTCGCCGTCCGGAAGCTCCGGTTCGTCCACCTCCACGCAGCCCATGTGCTGGAGCAGCCTGAGCAGCTCCTCCCGGCACTCCGCCATGGCCAGCAGGCGCAGCCGCTTCATTTTTACAATAGCCATCAGCGATTCACAACCCTTTCCACAATCAGCTGCGCCGCCTGCTCCAGCCGCTCCCTGGCCTGGCGCTGCATCTGCTGGCAGCCGCCCTGGGCCTGCTCCAGAGTCTCCCGGGTCACCCCGGCGGCCTGCTCCTCGGCCTGGGCCATCATCTGGCGGACCTGGGCCTGGGCCTGCTGTCTGGCCTGCTCCAAAATCTGCCCGGCCTGTTTTCTGGCCTGGGCCAGGCGCTGCTTGGCCTGGGCGGCGGCCGCCTCCCGGCTGGCCTTCGCCTGCTCCTCCGCCCGGGCGACTTCCTGGATGGCTTCCAACGCCATACTCTCTCACCACCTTCTGTTATCCTTCAGTCGGAAACTGCTTACTCTTTATTGTATTGTACTTCAGCGAAAAACGCAAGTGCTATTTTGCAAAACTTTCATGCCAAAAAATGATTTCACCCCCACCCTCCATCATTTTTTCGCATTTTCCACGCCCCCACTTTTTCCC
>CASECK010000151.1 GCA_949286295.1 uncultured bacterium
CCCGCTCCCGGCGTCCCGGCGTCCCGGCCGCTCTCGGGCGGCTGGGCCAGGCGCTGGCGCGCCGGCTGGAGGGGCGGAAACACTGAGCGGCCCTCCTCCCCCGGGGAGAGCCGCTTTCGCGCCAGGCGCGGGTCTACTCCGGCTGATAGGGGTAACCGGCCTGGCGCAGCTGCTCTTCCATAATCTTCCGGTACTTTTCCAGCACCTCCTCGGCCAGGGTGACGAACAGCTCCTCGCCGATGACGGACTTCTTCTTTCTGGACACAACGCAGAAATTCCGCACGCTCTTGAACCCCTTCACCTGCACGATGGAAATCTGCCCTCTCTGCAGCTCTTCATGCAGCTCGCAGTAGGGGAGCATCCCGATGCTGTTTTTGATGTTCAGCACATAGTTGACCACCGCCCTGGCGTCCACGCTCTCAAAGACCGGGGTGAGCACGGTGCCGTACCGCTCCCGGGTCAGGGTGTCCAGCATATCCCGGGAGACGTGTCCCTTGATTTTCAGGCAGAGCTTTTTCCCCCTCAGGTCATAGAAGGACAGGACCTTCCGGTCTGGCAGGATATTCCCCTTGCGGGCAAAAAAGAGATGCTCGTCCCCGGGAATCTCCTCTATCATAAAACTCTTGGACTCCTGCATCCGGTGGACCAGAATCACGTCGAACTCCCCCGCCGTCATCTTTTCAATCAGCAGCGGCGCCTGGTTGACGCAGATTCGCACCTCCACATCCGGATACTGAAGGCTGAACTTCTGCAAAATATCCGTAATCATAGAGCAGGCGAAGGTGGGACTCAGGCCCACCCGGAGCTGATGGCGGTCGCTCAGCCCCTTGATGGCCGCGTCCATCTGGTCATAGTGGGAGAGCATCTCTCTGGCATAGCCCAGGACGGTCCGCCCCTCCTCGGTCAAAATCAACCGGTTGTTGATTCGCTCAAAGAGGCGGATTTTATAGTGCTCCTCCATCTCCATGATGGAGCGGCTCACCGCCGGCTGGGTCATGAACAGCTTCCTTGCCGCCGCGGATATGCTCCCGTTTTCACAAACGGCCACAAAAATCCGCCAATATTGCAGTTTCATGGGTCCCTCCATTTTCACATCCCCGCGCCCGGTTTTCCGCCGGGCTTTTTTGTTGCGCGCGCTGCCCCGCCCCGTGCCGCGGCGGGGCCTTCCGCCGGACGGCGGTGAACCGGGCTATCCAAACATCACCGCCAGATGGGGGCAAACCGCGATGACCGATATGACCCGGCACAGCTGCAGCGCCATCACCTGTACGGAATTGCCCCCCATCTCCGCCGCAATCAGGCCCATGTCCCCCATCCCACCGGGGGCGGCGGCAAACAGCGCCGTCTCCAGAGACAGCCGCCCCGTCCGGTGGAGCAGCAGCCCCAGCAGCACGTTCAGTCCGATCCACCCGGCGGTCACCGCCGCCACCGGGGGGAGGATGGACTGCAACAGCAACAGCTGGCCGGCCATGAGTTTTGTCCCTATCAGCGCCCCGTTCCCGCACTGCACGACAGTCCGGACCTTCCGCGGCAGCTCTCCCCGGCCGGAGCACAGGTTATAGGCCGCGCAGGCCGCGACGGAAAAGCACAGCGTGCCCGCCGGTATTCCAGACAGCTTCCCCAGCAGCCCGGACAGCAGGCCAATCGACAAGGTGAGCAGGATGTGCTTTCCATCCTGGCCAGGCGCGGCCTCGTCCGGCGCCGGAGCGTCCTCTTCCACCCGCCCGCCCCGGCCGCGCCGGGCCAGAACGGCCCTGAGCAACACCGGCACGCAGAGCGTCACCGCGGCGAATCGAATAATCTGGATGGACGAGACCAGGGCGGAATTGGCCTGCAGGTCAATGGCCACCAGCGTCATCTCCGTCAGTCCGCCCGGCGCGCAGGCCAGCAGGGCCGTCATGAAGTCCAGCCCCGCAAGGCGGTACAGGACCTGAGCGCACACCATATTATACCCCAGCATCCCCGCCGTCATCAACACCGCCGGCAGGCAAACGGACCGCAGGGTCCGAATATCCCTCCGATTGACCCGTCCCCCTAAAAAGGCCCCCGTGGCCGATGTGGTCACCACCCGAATCTCCTGGGGGAAGGCGGCCATCCCCGTCAAAATCTGGAACAGCCCCACGGAGAAGATTGCGCCCATCAGCGCGCCGGCGGGGAGGCGGCTTTTCAGGCCAAGCCAGCTCCCGGCCGCCGCTATTAAAAACGTAAGCGCGATGTTTGCCGTTTCCATGCAAGCCTCCCCCCAGCCGCTCCGTCCGCGTCCGGCGCGTTTAGAACCCGCGGTGATAAACGCCTGTCTTCAGGCCCTGGATAAGCCGGTCATAGGTGTCCCGGTGGCGGGGCGTGTCGTTGCCCTCGGTGTGGTAGCGGTGGAGAAGCTGTTTTTCATAGGCCGCCTTCTCTCTCGCCTCGGCCAGCACCAGCTCCGCCTCCTGCCTGCGGACCACCACAACGCCGTCTCCGTCTCCCACCAGAATGTCCCCGGGGAACACCACCTGCCCCCCGCAGGCAATGGGGACGTTAATCTCCCCCGGGCCGTTTTTATAGGGCCCCTGGGGGGTCACCGCCGCAGCGTATACAGGCAGGCCCAGGCGCTCCAGCGACTCCTGGTCCCGGATGGCCCCGTCTACCACCACGCCGGCGATTCCCACATTTTGGGCGTAGGTGAACATGATCTCCCCCATCAGGGCCCGGCAGGTGCAGCCGCCCCCGTCGATAACCAGCACATCACCCGGCTGGGCCAGGTCCAGCGCCTTGTGGATAAAGGCGTTGTCGCCGCCCGGCACCCTGACTGTCAGCGCCGTCCCCAGCAGGGCGGCGTCCCGCCGTCCCATGGGCCTGATGGCCTGCCTCATACAAAACAGGCGGTTCATCATATCCCCGATGTTACTGGAGGGAATACCGCGAAACGCCTCCACCAGCTGTCTGGGCGGCCGCTCTATCTCCAGGTAGATTCGATTTCCAATCTCAAGCATCCTCTTTGCCCCCTCCATGGTAGAAGGCAAGGGCTTTAGACCGTCACACCTAAAGCCCTTGCTTGCCGTTGCTATGTACTTCTTCCCGTATGCCGCGCCCTCGGGCCGCTGCGCTTATACGTTTTCCACCGCGGTCCGGGCCGCATAGAAGTTGATTTGCGGCGTGTCCAGCTTGGCCACGCAGCCGGGGGTGACCATATAGCCCACCTTGCCCGCCATGCTGACGGCCTCGGCGATGTGGTCCCGGATGGTGTCCACCGTCTCGTTCATGAAAATTTTCTCGTTGATTCCGCCGCACAGGCACTTTTTGGTCATCTGCCGGGCCTCGGCCAGGGTGGGGCCGATCCAGCGGTCGTGCCAGTTCAGGGCGTTGCCGGGCAGCTTTTCCAGCTTCTCCCACATGGTGTTCTCGCCGTGGATGTGAATCATGTTGAAGTATGTGCCGTTGCAGGCGGCCTCCATGACCCGCTGGTCATAGGCGATGCCGAACTCGTCGTACTCCTCGCCGCTCATCAGGTTATAGCTGGCGCACTGGCTGGCAAAGAAGAAGCCCGCCACGCCCGCCTCGATGTTGGCGTTGACAAAGTTGATGGTGGTCTGGGTGATGGCCTCCAGCGCCTGGTGCAGCTGCTTGGGGCACTCCTTGATGTCCGTATAAATGCGGGGACCGGCCAGCTTCTTGGCGATGCTCAGGGGGCTGAAGATGGTCTGGATGTATGGAATATCCTCCCCCTTGAGCTGCTTTTTCATCTGCTGGGCGAACTCCACCTGCTTGCCGTAAGTTCCGTAATAAGCGGGCAGGGGCTCCAGCTTCGTCCAGTCTGAATAGTCCTCGATGCCGAACCGCCGCTCTTTGGCGGGCTTGTCCGGGGTGCAGTGGAACTTGACGCTCAGGCCGTAGTCCTGGGCTCCGTAGTTGCCAAACGGCATCATCTTGATAAAGTCGTAGTCGTACTTCCGGGTCAGGGCGATGGTCTCTTCCGCCAGATTGACAGGGTCCTGGTCCACATGGGGCAGGTGGTACCAGATGCTGATGGGCAGCCGGTCCACCTCCTGGAAGTTCAGCGCGGCCTCTACCCGCTCCCGCTTGGTCATTTTTTCCATGTCGTTTGCCTCCTTAAAAATATATGTGTTGAACCATTGGTGACAAAGCGTTTCCCGCTCCCCTCACTCCGGGAAATGGCAGGCGCAGCAATGGCCGCCGCCCAGGTCCCGCATCTCGGGCGCCTGCTGTTTGCAAATCTCCTGGGCCTTATAGCACCGGGTATGGAACCGGCAGCCGCTGGGCGCGTTGATGGGGCTGGGGATGTCCCCGCTGAGCAGAATGCGCTCCTTTTTCACGGTGGGGTCGGTGGAGGGCACCGCGCTGAGCAGCGATTTGGTGTAGGGGTGGCAGGGATGGGCGAAAATCTCCTCCTTGCCGCCGATTTCCACCAGCACCCCCAGGTACATCACCGCGATGCGGTCGGAGATATGCCGGACCACCCGCAGGTCGTGGGAGATAAACAGATAGGCCAGGCCCATCTCCCGGCGCAGCTTCACCAACAGATTGATAATCTGCGCCTGGATGGACACGTCCAGCGCGGACACGCACTCGTCACAGACAATCAGCTTGGGCTGCACCGCCAGCGCCCGGGCGATGTTGATTCTCTGCCGCTGGCCGCCGGAGAACTCGTGGGGATACCGCGCGGCGTAGTCGGGCCGCAGCCCCACCAGATTCATCAGCTCCGCCACCCGCTCGCGCATCTCCTGCTTGGAGGGGTACAGGCGCTGAATCTCCATGGGCTCGCACAGCGTCTGGGTAATGCGGAAGCGGGAGTCCAGCGAGGAGAACGGGTCTTGAAAGATAATCTGAAAATCCTTGCGCTTTTTTCGCAGCTCCTTCTCCCCCAACTCTCTCAGCTCCACGCCCTCGAACCGGATGCTCCCGTCCGTGGCCTCCAGCAGCCGCAAAACCGTCCGCCCCACGGTGGATTTTCCGCAGCCGGACTCCCCCACCAGGCCCAGAGTCTCCCCCTGCCGGATGGAGAAGGACACGCCGTCCACCGCCCGCACATACCGGCGGCCTTTTTCCAGCAGCCGCTTCTTGACGGGAAAATATTTCTTCAAATCCTTAACTTCCAGCAGTTGCGCCGCTTCCATCGCCGCTTCCCCCCCATCTGTCCGAGTATTTCCAGCATTTGACCGCTCTGCCGCCGTCCAGGCTGATTTCCGGCGGCACCTGGGCGCGGCACAGGGCGCAGGCCTCAGGGCAGCGGGTACAGAACCGGCAGCCCTCCGGCATATCCGCCAGCGACGGCACCGTGCCCGGAATCTGATGCAGTTCCTCCTTGTCCTCCTCCAGCCTCGGAATGGCAGCCAGCAGCCCCCTGGTATAGGGGTGCTTCGGCTCGGCGAACAGCTGGCGCACCGGGGCGCGCTCCACAATGTGGCCGGCATACATGACAATCACATCGTCCACCGTCTCCGCAATTACCCCCAGGTCATGGGTAATCAGGATGATAGCGGTGTTCAGCTGCTCGTTGAGGCGGACCATCAGGTTCAAAATCTGGGCCTGAATGGTCACGTCCAGCGCCGTGGTGGGCTCGTCAGCGATGAGAATCCTCGGGTCGCAGGACAGGGCGATGGCAATCATGACCCGCTGGCACATCCCGCCCGACAGCTCAAAGGGGTACTGCTTCATCCGCTGCTCCGGCTGGGGAATCTGCACCAGCTTCAGGATGTCCACGGCCTGCTGCCAGGCCTCGGCTTTGGAGAGCTTCTTGTGCAGCAAAATCGCCTCGGTCAGCTGGGACCCCACGGTGAACAGCGGGTCCAGGGAGGCCATGGGCTCCTGAAAAATCATGGATATCTTCGAGCCGCGAATCTTCCGCATCCGCTTTTCCGAGCAGGAGAGGATGTCCTCCCCCTCCAGCAGGGCCTGCCCGGAAATTTTCGCCTTGTCCGGCAGCAGATGCAAAATGGCCTTACAGGTGACGCTCTTGCCGCAGCCGGATTCCCCCACGATTCCCAGCCGCTGCCCCGGTTTGATGTCAAAGGATATTTTGTCGACCGCATTCAGCTTGTGGTCGCGGATGGAAAAGTCAATACACAGGTCCCTGACCGATAAAATATTCTCCATACCTCCACCCCCGCTTTAATCCGTGTCAATCTTGGGGTCGAGATAATCCCGCACCCAGTCGCCGAACATATTCATGGACAGTACCAGCATGGTGATGGCGATGCCGGGGAAAATCGCCAGATGCGGCGCGGTCTGAAGGTACTGCTGGCTGTCGGAGAGCATCCTGCCCCAGGTGGGAATCTGGGGCGGCACGCCGAGGCCCAAAAAGCTCAGCGACGCCTCCATCAGTACAATCTTGGACATCTCCAGAGTGGCGATTACAATGACGGAGCTGGCGATGTTGGGAATCAAATGCCGCACGATGATGCGGCCGTTGGCGCCGCCCAGGGCGCGCACCGCGTCGATATATTCCATACTCCGGATATTCAGCACCTCCGCCCGGGCGATTCGGGCGAACCGGACCCAGCTGGTCAGAATGGCGACAATGACAATGTTAAACAGCCCGTTGCCCAGGATGGCCACGATAAAAATGGCCAGCAGCATGAAGGGGAAGGACATCTGAATGTCCATAATCCGCCCCAGCAGGGTGTCCACCCATTTCCCAAAGTACCCGGCCAGCGTCCCCAGGAAGGTGCCCACGATACAGCTCAGGATGGTGCCGGTAATGGAGATGCCGATGGAGATTCTGGACCCATAGATTACCCGGCTGAGCAGGTCCCGGCCCAGGTTGTCCGTGCCCAGCAGGTGTTCCTGGCTGCCCTCCTCCATCCAGGCCGGCGGAGCGGACATATTCAGCAGGTCCTGCTCCAGCGGGTCGTGGGGGGCAATCTGGGGGGCAAATACCGCCATCACCACGAACAAAATCAAAAAGGTCAGCCCAATCATGCCCGTGGGGCTTTTTTTCAGACTATACCACATGGTACCTCCCCCCCTTTAATCGTAGCGCACCCGCGGGTTGATCAGCGCGTAGGACAGGTCAATCAGCAGGTTGATCACCACAAAGAACAGGGCGATGACAAACACGCCCGCCTCCACCACGGCAAAGTCCCTGGTCTGAATGGAGCGCACCAGCAGCTTGCCCACGCCCGGATAGGAGAACACATTCTCAATCACGATGGAGCCGCCCATCATGCTGGCAAACTGCATTCCGACGATGGTAATCACAGAGCTGATGCTGTTCTTCAGGGCGTGGCGGCCGATGAGGCCCACATTGCCAAGGCCTTTGGCCTTGGTGGCAATGATATATTCCTTATTCAGCACATCCAGCATACTCGAGCGCATCAGGCGGGTGATGCTGGCCGCCGAGTGGGTGGCCAGCGCGACGCAGGGCATGACCAGATGCTGCCAACTTCCATATCCATAGGTGGGCAGTACCTTCAGCCACACTGCCAGGACCAGCATCAGCAGCAGGCCCAGCCAGAAGGTGGGGAACGCCTGTCCCACAAAAGAGGCAAACCGAATGACCATATCGCATACGGAATTGCGCTTCATCGCGGAGAGAATGCCGGCCGGAATGCTCCACAGCACGGCCAGCCCCAGCGAAACGGAGGCCAGCAGCATGGTGGCGGGCAGGTGCTCCAGGATGAGCTCCATGGCCGGCTGCCCATAGTAATAGCTGTCGCCGAAATCCATCCGGACGACGCCCTGCAAAAAGACCCAATAGCGGACAATCAGCGGCTTATCCAGGCCCAGCCGCTCCCGCAGCGCGGCGATGGCCTCCTCGCTGGCGCCGGGCTCCAGCATAAAATCCGTGGGATCTCCGGTCAGGTTCAGCATGATGAACACAAATAAAGTTACGCCGAATAAGACGACGACCGCCTGCCCCAACCGCTTCAGAACGTACCGCCCCACGCGACTTCACCTCCCTTAGCTTTTCTTTCTTGCGTTTCTCCTTTCCCGCCGCGCCGGATGTCCCGGCGCGGCGGGAAACCACAACTTAATGCTCTGCCGGTATCGTGTTCTTTCCGGGCCGCCCGGCCTTGTGGCCGGGCGGCCCGCGCCTTACTGCTTACTCAAAATAAGCGGGCTGGGTGTCGGTGAACTGGTCCGCTCTGGGAGTCCAGTTCTTCAGATGGGGATTGGTGGCCGAGATGTCGTACACCTGGTACAGCGCGATGCCGGGCATCTCGTTGCACTCGTACTCCTGCAGCCGGCCCCAGGCCTCGGCGTTCTCCTCCGGGTCCATGGTCTCCTTGGCCGCGGCGTGGAGGGCGTCCATCTCGGGGTTGTTATAGGTGGAGTAGCGGCCATCCTTGGAGAAGGCCACCTCGTACATCAGGTCGCCGTCCGCCTGGGGGCCGCCCATGGACTCCAGGTGCAGGTCGGCCACCGTGTCGTCCAGCAGCTGCTGGTTCTTCACGCCGGACTCCACCTCGCTGAGGGTGACGTTGACCCCCACCTCAGCCAGCATGGCCACGATAACCTGGGCCACCTCGCTGTCATTCATGAACGCGCCGGGGACATAGCTCATGGTCAAATTCAGCCCGTCGGCATAGCCGGCCTCGGCCAGCAGCTCCCGGGCCCGCTCCACATCGTACTCCGGACGGCTCAGGTCGCTGCGGAAGCCGGTATAGGTCTCGTTGAAGGTGCAGTCGGCGGTCTTTTTCCCATAGCCGTCCAGCACGGACTCGATAATCAGGTCCACATCCACCGCCCGGTTCAGGGCCTCCCGGACCCGGATATCCCGCAGGGCGGGGTTGGCGTCCTCGCCGGTGCAGTTGAAGCCCACATAGCAGGTGCGGGTGGTGGGGCCGCCCAGGATGGTATAGCCGCTCTCCTCCAGCCGGGCGATGTCGGCGGAGGGGACGCCGCTGATGATATCCACGTCCCCAGCCTCCAGCGCGGCCACCCGGGAGGCCACAGAGGCGATGGGCACAATCTTCATGTGGGGAATCTGCGGCGCGCCGCCCCAGTAGTCCTCAAAGGCGTCGAAGTTCATCTCCACGTCCTTCTCCCAGTTGACGAACTTCCAGGGGCCGGTGCCGATGGGATGCTCCATATAGCCCTCCAGGCCCACCTCGGTAAAGTAGCTCTCCTCGAAGCAGCGGTACGCGGTCAGCTTCAGCAGCAGGCCGGAGTAAGGCTTTTTCGTGGTGACACGGAAGGAGTACTCGCCGGTCTTTTCGATGTTGGCCACGTTGTCGGTGATGTCGGCGGCGTTGCTCAGCTCGGTGCCCTCCTCGGTGATCACGTTCCAGGTGAAGATTACGTCGTCGGCGGTGAACTTCTCGCCATTGTGCCAGAGCACATCATCCCGCAGGGTGAAGTCCCATGTCACGTCGTCCACCAGCTCCCAGGAGGTGGCCAGCCAGGGTTCCAGGGTGCCCTCCGCGTTTCTGCGCACCAGGGACTCGTTATACTGCACGGTGATGTTGGAGCCGGGGGTGCCCAGGCCGGGATAGAAGGTGACCAGGGCTGTGGTCTCTTTGGTGGTGGCAACCACAAGAGTGTCCTTCTCATAGCTGCCGCTCTGCCCCTCCTGCCCGGTGCTGGCCGAGCCGCCGGAACCGGCGCTGCCAGAGCCGGACGTGTCTGCGCCTCCGCAGCCGGCCAGGCAGGTCAGTGCCATCACCAGCGCAAGAGACATGGCCAATAAGCGCTTCATTTGTTTCATCCTCCTTTGTTTGACTGAATTGTTTGTAGGTACGCTCTCAAAACCTGCCGGTTTTTCGATCACATTTTCAGCACGCCGTTCTCCGTGTCGGTGAGCAGCTCATACCCGGTCTCGGTCACCAGAACGGTGTCAGAGGGTCTGACGCCGCCGAACTTGGCGGACATCAGGCCGGGCTCCACGGTGAACACCATGCCCGGGCGAAGCTCCATGTCGTAGCCCGCCGCCACGGAGGGGTGCTCATGTCCGGTCATCCCGATTCCGTGCCCGATTCGGCCGGGCACAAACTCTCCAAAGCCGTTTTTCTCAAAGACCGCCTTGGCCTCCTGATAGAGCCCGGCGAAGGTCTGGCCCGGGTGGATGGCCTGGAATACCCGCTGGCGGGCCTCAATCACGGTCTCGAACACCCGCATCCGGTAGTCGTCCAGGTGGTCCACATAGAGGCTGCGCTCGTTCTCGATGGAGTAGCCGCCCAGCTTGGCGATAATGATGGGCAGCACCAGCTCCCCCTTGGCGGGGACGATGTTCCGGGCGCTCTCCGCGCCGTAGGAGGTCCGCACGCCGGAGGAACAGGTGGCCGTCAGCATATCCTGGATGGAGGCCTCCGGAGAGCCAAAGCCCGTGGTGTCGTACTCCGGGAAGCGCTCCAGCCAGACCTTCTGCATGGCGTATTTGGCTTCCATCACCGCCACGGCCTCGGTGGCGCCGGCCCGCAGCTGGGCAATCATAACGTCCATCCCCGCATTGCCGATTACGGCGGCTTTCCGCATCCGGTCGATGGCCAGGCCGTCCTTGATGGTCTTTTCCTCGTCCACAATCTCCCCGATATCCGTCAGCTGGCTGACCTCCAGAGCCTGGCATATCTTCTGGTAGGCGGTATAGGACAGGCTGCCCAGCTCGCTGCCCACCTTCAGCTGGCCCAGGCCGTAGGAGCGCCCGATGATTTTGATGGCCTCATAGGCGTCCTTGGCCACGGAGGTGTTGTCGCTCCACTTGCCGTAGAGCTTGATATTGCGCAGCGCCGACAACTCGTTGGAGCGCGGGCCGCGAATCGCGTTGAGCAGCAGGCAGGCCTCTCCCTGCGCGGGAATAAGGACGTAGGAGGCCATACTGAAGTTGAGGGGGTTAAAGTCGGAGAAGTAAAATACGTTCACCGACCGGGAGACCACCGCCAAATTGAGGCCCTTCTCCTGCATCTTCGCCTGGAAGTTCTTGATTCTCTGCTGCACCACTGCCTGTCTGTCCATTTGTATCAGCTCCTTTTTTATGATTGACATCCTTTACTTCCTCAGCCGCGCCGCGATTTCGCGGCCAACTCACGTCTCGATCATCATGCGTAGAATCTCCAGGTCCGTCTGCTTCATGCCCTCCTGGCCCAGCCGGCCCACGTTGTCGATGGTCCCCTCCACGCCGTCTTTTACAATTCCGTCGCCTGGGCAAAATTGCTGCTTTTGCTGGTACATCTCCCAGGCCATCAGCCCGGTCTCCACCGCCACCGCAATCTTTCCCGCGCAGGAGGGCTTCGCCCCGTCGCAGATTATGCCGGAGGCCACCGCCAGGCCGTTGATTAAGATGTGACAGACCGCATCCAGCCCGCCCCCGGCCAGGTAACCGATTCCGGCCGCCGCTGCGCACCCCGCGCTTACCGCGCCGCAATAGGCGGACAGCCGGCCGATATGCCGCTTCTGATAGATAGCCAGCAGATTGGCCAGCACCAGCGCCCGGTACAGCTTCTCCTGGGGGACCTCCCATTCCCGGGCGTACACATAGACGGGCATGGAGACGGTGATACCCTGGTTGCCCGACCCGGAATTGATGACCACGGGCATCTCACAGCCGCTCATGCGGGCGTCGCTCCCGGCCGCGGCGAAGGCCTTCGCCCGCTGCCGGACAGTGTCTCCGCCCGCCCGGAGCAGGACTTTCCCCACATTGGCGCCCCAGTCGTGGCGCAGGCCCTCCTCCGCGATAGCCGCGTTGCAGGCAATCTGCTGGCCTATCAACTGGCTGACCTGGGTCAGCTCCACCGTCTCGGCAAAGTCGTAGATACCCTGCACGCTCATAAATTCCTGCTCCGGGTCCTCCGCCTCCTCCGGAGCCAGGCTATCCTGCTTCAGCACCGCGCCGTCCCGCTCTTCCCGGACAATGTTCAGGTGGCTCTGAGCAATGGTGACCGCCGCCTGGTGGCTATCCCCGGTCAGGCACACCCGGATATACAGCAGGCTGTCCGAGCTGGCCAGCGCCACGGTGCAAAATCCGCTCTGTCCGGCCAGCGCCTTGATTTTCTCCTTCTGCTGTCCGGTCACCTGGTCAATCACCTGAAGGCCCCGCTCGCTGTCCCCCGCCACGGCGCCGGCGATGCAGGCCACCTCGATTCCCTTCATGCCGTCCGTGTTGGGGACAATCACGCTCTTGACGTTTTTGATGATATTGCCGCTGGCCTCCACATGGGCGCTCACCGGCTCCTCCCCCAGCAGCCTGCGCGCCCGGGCGGCGGCGTAGGCAATGGCGATGGGCTCGGTACAGCCCGTGGCCGGGATGAGCTCCGCCCGGAGCACCTCCAGATACCGCTGTGTCTCCTCCTGCGTCAGTCTCATGTCCACACCTCTCCCGCTTACTCGTATCCGTGCCCGGAGGGAATCAGCGCCAGGCAGGGGTTGGTCTCCGTGGTCCAGCTCATCCGGTCCTCCAGGCAGGTGATGGTGGAACACACCGTGATTCCTGTCCCGTTCTCGCCGTGGCGGCACAGGCAATTCACCCCATACTTGTGGTCCGAGGCGATTGCCAGCATCTCCTGAAGCCGGATGGCTCCGTAGTTCTTCTTCAGCATCTCCAGCGCGCGCTCATAGCGCTGGTAGGTGGAGGGGTACCCTTCCCGGTCCGGGTTGTACGCCAGCAGGTCCGGGTGGTGGAAGTGGTTCGTCCCCACCAGCAGGTCGTCCTCCCAGGGGCACACCCGGAATCCCCGGTCTGTGGTCTCCACCCGGACGGCTTTGGTCTGGTCGATGAGAAACAGGTTGGAGCGGGATATTTTATAGGGATACTTGCCCTCTAAAAAGGCCAGCACCTCGTCCACCGTGGCAAAGCGGCGCACCAGCGTGTGGGGGGAGAAGGAATACTTCAGGTTCCCAATCAGGCTGAAGTCCAGCGGTATGTTGGGCGACCACACCCCCGTGGTGGAGACCCCCAGCCCCGCGCTGTTAAAGGCGCTGCCCGGGTAGGTGACGATTCCCGCCAGATTGACCTCGGAAATCCAGGTCCCGTCCTCGAACTGCCGCTCCAGGACCACGGAGCGGAAGCGCTCGTGCATATCCCGGTTTTTGATGAAATAGGTCTTGTGGTCCAGGGTCGCCCGGGGTCCGGCCACAATCACGCTGCACTCCTCGGGCGCGCCCACAATCTTGTCCGCGAAGAAATAGAAGTTCGCGTTGAGCATCATAATGTCCCACAGGGAGTATCCCGAACCGGCTGAGAGGCCGGCAAATTCCTCTTCCAGGTAGGGTTCCAGCTGAAAGACGTTTTTGAAATGCTTTTTTACATAGCCGGTATAGGTGTACAGGTCCGAGCGCTTCGAGGTGATAATCTGGTGCACCAGGGCCAGATTCTCTCCGATGAGTTCCTTTGCCGCCCTCCCGTGGGCCAATCCCTGGTCGTAGTACGACCCGGTACAGACGATTTTCATACCGCACCCCTCCATTCATGTATCGATTTAGCGTGGTCCCTTTGCTTGTATTATTGTAATGAATGTTCTACTTGCAGTTCAATATTCATTGGCAAAAATATCATGATACTTTCGCATTTTTGGTATGAAGCCATAACTTTTTTATATGGTTTTTATTTATTCCCCCTGCGCGCCGCCGCTGCGGAACGCTCTTTCGCAGCCTGGGCGAATCCCAACGGGCCGCCCCTTCGCCGGAGGAGGCAAAAAAGAGAGGCTCCCCACCCCAAAAAAGCGCAAAAAAATCCGCCGCGCATTTACACGGCGCCCGCCGGCAGGTATAATGATAAAAAAGCCCGGCTGGGACGACAGAGGAATCGGTATGAAACGCTCAAAGCTCCTGCCCCTGGAAAAGCAGATTTTTTTCAGCTTAATCGGCGTCTCCCTGACCCTTTTGCTACTCACGGTGGGAATCACCCTATATTTCAACATAGACCGCCAGATGAAGAGCTGGGACCAGACCATCCGCTCCACCGCCGCCTACATTGCCGACCTGGAGCCGGTGCAGGAGATGCTGGAGCGGGGTTACCCCGACCCGAGCGCCGCCCGCCAGCTGGACTCCCTGAGCCAGCACATCCAGAACCTGGACGTCATTCTCATCTGCGACGCCAGCGGCCTGCGGTTTTACTACACCGACCGGCTCCAGAGCGGCGAGACCTTCTTGGAGGGGGACCAGGCGGCCATCCTCAGCGGCAGCCCGCCCTATATCACCACCGGCTACGGCACCTACGGCCTTCAGCGCCAGGCCTTTCACGGGGTGACCAACAGCCGGGGGGAGGTCATCGGCTTTGTGGTGGCCTCCGTCTTCGCCTCGGATATCCTGGCCCAGAACCGGGCGCTGCTGATTTACGCCCTGCTGGTCTTTGCCGCCGTGTCCCTGGTGGGGCTGGGGCTGTCCCGGGGGATGGTCAACGTGCTCAAAAAATCCCTGCGGGGCTACCACCCCTATGAGCTGCTGGAGCTGTACCTGCGGAAGGGGGACATTCTCAACGCCGTGGAGGACGGGCTGGTGGCCACCGACCGGCAGGGAAAGGTCATCTTTTCCAACCGGGCGGCCTGGGAGCTGCTGGGCATGGAGGAACAGCAGCTGCGGGGCCGCGCCCTGGACAGCGTATTCCCGGACAGCCGGTGCGCCCAGGTGGCCGCCACCGGACAGCCCACCCACAACCGCTCCTGCCTGATGGGGGAACGGCAGGTCCTGGCCAGCGAGATTCCCATCTCCGGCGAGGGCGGGACGGGCGGGGTGCTCAGCGTGTTCCACGACAAGACCGAGATGTACAAGCTCTCCGACGAGCTGTCCGGCGCCCGGTATATGCTGGACACCCTGCGGTTTTTCAACCACGAGTTCCGCAACAAGCTGCACGTGATTTTGGGCTATCTCCAGACCGGCGAGCCGGACAAGGCCGCCGCCTTTATCATGAACACCAGCCTGGTGTCCGGCCAGGACATCCGCTCCACCGCCGACGTCATCCGCGTCTCCCGGCTGTGCGCCCTGGTCATCGGCAAGATGATGCACGCCGCCGAGCTGGGCATCCGCCTGACGGTGGCCCCGGACAGCTGCTGCCGGCAGGAGGACCTGCTCCTGCCCGAGGAGGCGTGCGCCACCATTGTGGGCAACCTGCTGGAAAACGCCATCGACGAGCTCTCCCGCGGCGCCGGCGAGGTGCGGGAGATTCGCCTGGCCCTCTACTGCCGGCCGGACTGCAACGTCATCGTCTGCGAGGACACCGGCGCGGGCATCCCGCCCCAGCTCCAGCCCCGCATCTTTGAGCAGGGCGTCTCCTCCAAGGGGGAGGGCCGGGGCCTTGGGCTGTGCATCATCCAGCGGCTGACGGAGCAGTACCGGGGGGCCGTGGACGTGGTGACCGAGGCGGGGGCGGGCACCTGCTTTACCGTCACCTTCACCCACCCGGTTGCAGAGGAGGAGCAGTCATGACGTATCAGGTATTAATTGTGGAGGACGACCCCATGGTGGCCTCCATCGACCGGCAGTATGTGGACAGCGACCCCCGCTTTCAGGTGCTCCGGGTGTGCAAAAGCGGGGCGGAGGCCCTGGAGGTCCTGTCCGCCTGCCTGCCCGACCTGATCATCCTGGATTACTACACCCCCTCCATGGACGGGCTGGAGTTTGTGGACCGCCTCCACGCCATGGGGCGCTACCCCTCCATCATCATGGTCACCTCCGCCAACGAGCGGGAGATTGTCCGCAGCCTGCTCCAGCGGGGGGTGCTGGACTACCTGGTCAAGCCCTTCTCCTTCGAGCGCTTCCGCCGGGCCCTGGAGCGGTTTGTCCAGACCCGGGACCTGCTCTCCGGCGGCCGGGACAGTCTGGACCAGCGGGCCATCGACCAGCTCATGCGCCGCCACGAGGGGGCCGCGCCCGAGGCCCCCCAGATTGGGAAGGGACTCAACGCCGCCACTCTGGAGCGGGTGCGGGCCTTTCTGTCCGCCAGCCGGGGGCAGGCCCTGACCAGCGAGGAGATTGCCGAGCAGGTCCGCCTGTCCCGCATCACCATCCGCCGGTATGTGAACCACATGGTGGAGACCGGCGAGCTCAATAGCTCCATCGACTACCGCACCGGGGGCCGCCCCTCCATCCGGTACAGCTATATGGGCCCTCCCTCCCCCGGGCCGTGACCGCCCCCGCAGCGGGAGAACTTTATTTACAAAAGCCCTACTATATTTACATATCATTGACGGCGCGGGCCCTCTTGTTTACAATTTCTTAACAAGAGGGCCCGCATCGCGTTCCCAAACCATGGTTTCACATTATCAACAGAAAGAGGGGTAATTTATGCCAACCGCAGAAGAGATTCTGGCCTATTTCGGCAAGTTTACCGCCGGAGCTGACGGGGCGGTCAACGCCTTCCAGTTCGAGTACCTGACCAGCCTGGGCTTTGCCGCCATTGTGATTTTCCTGGGGCACGCCCTGGTCAACCGCTCCGGCCTGCTGCGCAAATTCGCCATTCCCGCTCCGGTGGTGTCCGGCCTGCTGTTCTCCGTCGTGGTGGCCGTTCTGAAGGGGGCCGGCGTCATCGCCCTGTCCTTTGATGTCAAGACCATTCAGGACCTGTGCCAGAACATGTTCTTCATGTGCGTGGGCTTCGGCTTCAGCTGGAAGCTCATCCGCCACGCCGGCGGCAAGCTGTGCGCCATGATTGCCATCGCCGCCTGCCTGCTCATCACCTTGCAGAACATCCTGGGCGTCCTGGTGGGCAATCTCATCGGCCTGGACCCCTTCCTGGCGCTCCAGTGCTCCTCCGCCTCCATGTCCGGCGGCGTGGGCACCGCCTCCGCCTTCGGCCCCATCTTCCTTGAGTGGGGCGCGCCCGAGTCCGTCACCGCGGTGGGCGTCACCGCCGGCACCCTGGGCAACATCATGGGCTCCCTCATCGGCGGGCCTGTGGCCGCCTTCCTCATCAGCCGCCACCACCTGAAGTCCGACCCCAACGACAAGCCGGAGTCCGCCGCCACCGGCGAGGTCGCCGAGCTGAACAACGGCCGGATGGTCTCCATGTTCGGCATGGTGCTGCTGCTGTGCGCCCTGGGGATGCCCATCTACTGCCTGCTGGACAACATCCCCATGATTGAGATGCCCAAGTTTATCGGCTGCCTGTTCGCCGGCGCCATCGCCCGGAACATCATGGAGGCCGCCCACATCAAGTTCTACACCCCCGAGGTGGACGCCATCGAGCATATGTTCCTGGAGCTCTACCTGGCCCTGGTGCTGATGACCATCGACATCACCGCCCTGGCCGACGTGGCCGGCCAGATGGGCGTCATCCTGCTGATGCAGGCCGTGCTCATGGCCCTGTTCGCCATCTTCATCTCCTATAATATGTTTGGCCGCAACTACGGCGCCGCCGTCATGGCCGCCGGCAACTGCGGCTGGGGCTGCGGCTCCGGCCCCAACGCGGTGGCCAACGAGAAGGCGGTTATGGACCAGTACGGCTGGCACAACGTGGCCTGGGTGCTCTACCCCTCCTTCGCCGTCATCATCGACGACATCTACAACCCCATTTTCCTCTCCCTGTTCGGCGGCCTGTTCAAGGTCTAAGCGCCTTCCAACTCCAGCGGTCCCCGGCCAACCTGGCCGGGGACCGCTTTTGCGTCCTGGGGGACAGGAGATTTTTTCCTGTTCTTTTGCCGCCGGATATGGTATCATGGTAGCCGCGAACCCCCATTGGCGGACCGGGAGAGAGGAGAAGCGCTATGAAGTGGAAAAGAACCCCCCTGCTGTACGCGGCGGTCCTGCTCGCCTGCCTGTCCAGCTGGGCCTGGCTGGCCGCCCACGCGCCGGAGCGGGAGGAGCTGACCGTGCTGACCATCGCCACGGCGGACACCGGCGGGACCATGTATCAGGTGGGCAGCGCCGTGGCCCAGGCCGTCACCCAGGCCGACGAGTCCATCAAGGTGAACGTGGGGGCCTCCACCGGCTCGGCCATGAACGTGCGGCAGCTCCAGGAGGGCGGCGTGGACCTGGCCCTGGTCTCCGGGGACGTGGCCCAGAGCGCCTACCGCGCCGGAGAGGGCAGCGGGCCGTCCATGCAGAGCCTGCGGGCGGTGGCCGCGGTCTACTCCAGCGTATCCACCTGGATGGCCCCCCAGAGCACCGGGGCGGAGTATGTCCACGATTTGGACGGCCGGGCGGCGGGCGTGGGGCCCCAGGACTCCTCCAGCCAGCTGGCCGCCCAGGCGGCGGCCCAGGCCCTGGGGCTGGACAGCCTGACGCTGGTCAATTGCAGCCTGGCCTCCGCCCCCCAGCGGGTGGACGGCCGGGACCTGAGCGCCATCCACGGCTTCTCCGGAAGTCCCATCCCCGGCATCTGGGAGCTGGCCAACCAGCGCGCCTGCGTGGTGCTGCGCTACGAGCCGGAGGAGCTGTCAGAACTCCTGCGCCGCAACAGCGCCTACAGCTTAGAGCGCATCCCCGCCGGGACCTATCCCGGCCAGGCGGAGGACGTGGAGACCTTTGGGCTGAAGTGCCTGCTGTGCGTGGACGAGGACCTGGACGAGGACCTGGTGTACCAGCTGACCGAGATTCTCTGGGAGAGCCGGGCCGCCCTGGCCCAGGCCTGCCCGGCCATGCAGGCCGCCGTCCAGGGGGACTACTTCTTCACCGGCCTGCCCATCCCCCTCCACCCCGGGGCCCAGCGGTTTTACGACTCCCTGGAGGGACAGGGGGACCCCCGCTGACCCCCTTCCTCTTAAATTATTTAAAAAAGGCAGCCTCCCCCCGCCCGGGGGAGGCTGCCTTTTTTCCGCCCTCCGTGTCGCCTCCTCTCCCCCCTCCCGGCGGACCGAATTCGACCAAGTAAGACTCGATTCGGCGGCCCAGGACAAGAAATTTTTTTGCGGAAGGGGTGTGCGGCCGGG
>CASECK010000152.1 GCA_949286295.1 uncultured bacterium
CACCCGGGGCCATTGCTCCAGCTCCCGCCCCTGGTCCACCCCCTCCCGGGCGGCGGCCACCACCAGGGCGGCCTCGGTGGGGTCGCCGGAGGCGGCGGGCGCGCCCGCCTTCCACTCCAGCCGGGCGTCGGAACACAGGCAGCCGGCCAGCAGCGCCTCCCGCCGGCCCGCCCCCGAGGGGGTCCAGACCTCCTGGACGGTCATCTGGTTCTGGGTCAGGGTGCCCGTCTTGTCCGAGCAGATGACCGAGGCGCTGCCCAGGGTCTCCACCGCCGGCAGCTTTTTCACAATGGCCCCCCGCCGGGCCAGCCGCTGCACCCCAAGGGCCAGCACGATGGTGACGATGGCGGGCAGCCCCTCGGGGATGGCGGCCACCGCCAGGGAGACGGCGGTGAGGAACATCTCCAGCATCCCCTTGCCCTGGAGCAGCCCCACCCCGAACATCACCGCGCACACCGACAGGCACAGGAAGGACAGGGTCCGGGATATCTCCCCCATCTTCCGCTGCAGCGGGGTCTCCCCCTCGCCGCTGTCCAGCAGCAGCCCGGCTATCTGGCCCATCTGGGTGTCCATCCCCGTGGCCACCACCAGGGCGCTCCCCCGCCCGGCGGTGATGAGGGTGCCCGACAGGAGCATATTGCACCGGTCCCCCCAGGGCGTGTCCAGGGGGAGGGAGGCCACGGCCTGCTTCTCCACCGGCACCGACTCCCCCGTCATGGCGGACTCGTCGGCCTGCAGGCGGCTGCACTCCAGCACGCGGGCGTCGGCGGGGACCTGGTCCCCCGCCTCCAGTATCACCACGTCGCCGGGCACCAGCTGGGCGGCGGGGAGGCAGACCGGCTTCCCGTCCCGCAGGGCGGTGGCCCGGGGGGCGGTCATGCGCCGCAGCTCCTCCAGGGCCTGCTGGGCGTGGTCCTCCTGGACGATGGAGATGACGGCGTTCACCGCCACGATGATTAAAATGATGGCCCCGTCCAGCCAGTCCCGCCCGCCGCTGGCCGCCAGGGACAGCCCTGCCGCGGCCAGCAGCACCAAAATCATAGGGTCCTTCAGCTGGCCCAGCAGGCGGGACAGCAGGCCCGGCCCGGCCGGCGCGGCCAGCTCGTTGGGACCGCTCCGCTCCAGCCGGCGCGCCGCCTCCCGGCTGCTCAGCCCCTCCGGCCCGGTGTCCAGCTCCTTCATAATGTGGGATACCGGCCGGTTGTACCACTCGTCCATAGCGCTACGCTCCTTTCCATCTATGCCCTCAGTATACTTCAGGGCCTGTCCGGTTTTTGGGGGAAATATGGGGAGCAGGCCGCGCCCGGCCCGCTCCCTCCAGCCTTGCTTCGGGGGCCTACGACCCGGTCCCGAGGGCCAGCAGCGTCCGGGCCACGTTGTCCGCCCACAGCCGGGCCCCGGCGATGGCCTCGGACAGGGTGTTCCCGTGCCCCCCCACCTCCACCAGTATGGAGCCGGGGAGCAGCTGCTGGTTATAGGTGCTGTTGCGCAGCACCATGGGCCGGGCCAGGCTGGCATAGCCCTGGACCAGATTTTTTTGCAGCAGCAGGGCAAAGGCCAGATTGTCCCGCCAGCCGGGGTGGTCCGCCCCGCCCCCGTCGGTACCCACCACCAGCATCACCTGGGCCACCTTCTCCCCCGCCTCCTGGGACACCATCTTATAGATGGAGCCGTCCGCCGCCACCAGGGCGTCCCGGTGGACGTCCAGCACCACCTGGATGGTGGGGTATTTCTCCAGCCACTGGAGCACCGCCGCGTTGGAGCGCTGATAGGCCTCGTTGTAAGAGGGGTAGTCGAACAGGGTGGTGTCGTGGATGACCTGAAAGCCATGGGCCCGGAACACGGTGGCCATCTCCTCGCCCACCTTGACCACGTTGTGGGTGCAGTCGGTGGTGCGGTAGGGGTCGCTCTCCTCATAGACGTCCCCGTCCGTGGCCGAGTAGCTCTCGCTGCCGTGGGAGTGGACAATCAGAATCTGGGGCCCCTCCCCCATCTCCACCCGCACCGTCCCGGCCGCCAGCACGCTCTCGTCCAGGCCCAGGCTGGTGCGGTCATACACATAGACGTTCCCGTCGGACAGGTACTTGCTCCCCTGCTTGCCCACTCCCGTCATCTCCACAATGCCCTCGCCGCTCTGGGGCGGCTGGAGGTCGGGGGGCTGCTGGTCCTCGTCCTCGTCCTCCTCCACCGGGTCCCGGAGCGGCCCCGCGTCCTGCTCCATGGGGTCTGCCTCCTCAGAAAGCTCCCTCCGGCTCAGGCGCAGCTCCAGCACGCCCTCCTCCCCCGC
>CASECK010000153.1 GCA_949286295.1 uncultured bacterium
CACCAGATAGTAGACAGCGCCGTAGCCGGTGGCCTCGGGCCGGAGGATGGAGCCGCCGGTGCACACGGCCTTGCCGGACAGGGCGCCGAACTCGGCAGCGCCCACGATGCGGCGGTACTGGCCGTACATATAGCCGATCTCCCGGCCGCCCACACCCAGGTCTCCGGCGGGGCAGTCGATATCCTGGCCGATGTGGCGGTACAGCTCGGTCATGAAGGCCTGGCAGAAGCGCATGACCTCAGCGTCGCTGCGGCCGCGGGGGTCGAAGTCGGAGCCGCCCTTGGCGCCGCCGATGGGCAGGCCGGTCATGGCGTCCTTGAACACCTGCTCAAAGCCCAGGAACTTGATGATGGACAGGTTGACGGAGGGGTCAAAGCGCAGGCCGCCCTTGAAGGGGCCCAGGGCCGCGTTGTACTGCACGCGGTAGCCGCGGTTGACGTGCCACTCGTGGTTGTCGTCCTCCCAGGTCACACGGAACTCGATGGTGCGCTCAGGCTCCACCATGCGCTCCAGCAGGGCGGCCTTCTCATACTCGGGGTGAGCGTTGATGACAGGCTCCAGAGAGGTCAGGACCTCCTCCACGGTCTGCAGGAACTCGGGCTCGTTGGCATTCTTGGCCTTGGTGGCGTTCAGGACTCTTTCGATGTACTGATTCATAGCGGCATTCCTCCTAAAAAATTTCAGTGGGGTTTTGACGGAAACCCTTCACGGCGTCTCGGAGCCGCCGGAAAACGCCCTGAATTGTCCCCGTTTGTGCTCTGATATGTATATCATACCATAAAAAGCCCCTGTGTAAAGCAGAAATTTTGTGGAGGTTACCACAGTCAAAAAGCTGTGGTAACCTCCAGGACCCACACAAAAAACGGCCGTTTCCACAAAAAGAAACAGCCGTTTTTGTCTAAAATGCAAGAAGTCAGTCAAACCCAAGCCCCAGATAGGCTGTGGAGGTCCAGTCCCAGGCCCCCTCCAGGGCCGGGTCCAGCCATTTGAGCATCCCGAACTGGACGCCGCTGCCCGCTCCGGTGGGAGTGCGGACCTCCAGCGTCCGGGCCCCCAGCAGCCGGCACAGCCGGCCGCCGGACAGCACAAGGGCGGCGGCCCCGGGGCTGGCCAGCAGCTCTTTGAGCACCATCCGCGCGCCGTCCGCCCGCTCGGCGCACAGCAGGGCGGGCCCCTCCGGGGTGTCCGCCTGGAATAGGCCGCCCCCCGCCCCCAGGGCGCAGCACCCGGCCTGATAGGCCAGGGCCTCCTCCGGATAGACGATGTGGGGCGTGCCGGCCAGCAGCGCCTCCCGCCCGGCGCCATAGGCTGCGGGACTGACGGGGCGCAGGTCAAAGCCGGCCCCCTCTCCTCCCGGGGTAGGGCCGGAATGGACCGTATGGTGGACAAAGCACTCCCGGAAGCCGTTGGCGGCAAAAAAGCGGTGCAGGGAGGGCTCGGCCGGCACCGTGGTGACGGCCGGAATGGACCGCTCGCGGAAATAGCGGTCCGCGCCGGCCAGCAGCCGCCCCGCCAGCCCCCGGCCCCGGCAGGCGGGGTGGGTGGCCACGGCGTAGAGGTAGGCGGCGCGGAAGTTCCCCCGTCCAGGCACCGCGAAGGCGGTGTCGAACCAGGCGGTCATGGCCCGCACCTGCCCCTCCTCCTCCAGGACCAGCACCCGCTCCGGGCGGTAGTAGGTCCGGTAAAAGTTGTCTACATAGGCCTCCTCATCCCCAAAGGCCAGCCGCCACAGCTCCCGCTGGGCGGGGACGTCGCCGGGGAGAGAGGGGCGGACGCACAGCACAGCGCTCATCCTCTCTTACGGCGCCGTCACAGGTCGGGGTATACGTCGCTCTTCCTGGGCATGATGAGCGCGCAGATGAAATAGGCCCAAAAGCCCAGGGAAAACGCGAACAGGGCGATGACCCAGGCCACCCGCACAATGGTGGGGTCCAGGTCAAAATACTCGGCGATTCCGCCGCACACGCCGCACAGCATCTTGTAGCGCCCCTCCGTGCGGTACAGCCGTTTGCTTCCCATCAAATCAGCTCCTTTATGATTTTCTCCATTCTGTGGTCTGGTATCATCATACGGCGGGCAGATTGAATTATCCCTGCAAGCAGGATTAAAGAATGATAAAAACATCGCTTCTCACCTCTCCCGCGCCGCCAGCCACAGCCGGCGCAGCAGCAGAACGGTGGCCACCGTAAAGAACACCTCCAGCGCGGAAGAGACCATCCCAGCCAGCAGAAACAGCGCGCCGCTCCCCGCCGCGATGCCCGCCCAGACCAGCAACAGCCGGCCAAACCGTCCGGGCCGGGCCCGCTCCAGCGCCAGCAGGGCAACCAGCAGCGCGGCCATCAGCAACCCGCAGGCCAGGGCCGCCAGCAGCACATGGAGGGCGGCAAAGCGGGGAAAGTAGGCCGGCAGATAGGGGATAGCCAGGGCGTAAATCAGGCACAGGCAGGCCCCCCCGGTCAGCAGGCGCAGAAGAAGCCTGGCGCGAAAACCGGGCAGATACGCAGCCAGCCGGCTGAGCAGGAGAAAAAAGTAGCCCCCCACCAACAGCCCCCAGAAGAGAAAGCCCCGGTAGCGGCCGGCCCCGGTGACGGCCAGAGCGGAAAAATTGGTGCCCAGCCACCTGGCGCCCCCGGCCAACAGCAGGGTATATCCGGGAATTAAGACCCAGGCGAAGAGGTCCAGCAGCAGGCCGCTCTTCCTCCTCCCCCGCCGGGCGCTCATGGCCGGGCGGAGGCCACCAGGTCGCCCTTCTCGTTGAAGTGGACCGGGCGAATTTCACTGCCGGTGGCCTTTTTAATCTCGTCTAAGCGGATGCCCTCGGTGATGGTGGACACCAGGGAGAAGGCCACCCCGTGGCGGCGGGCCCGGCCGGTGCGGCCGATGCGGTGGATGTAGTACTCATTCTCATCGGGGACGTCATAGTTGAATACCGCGTCCACATCGTCGATGTCCAGCCCCCGGGCGGCCACGTCGGTGGCCACCAGCACCCGCAGCTTGCCGTCTCGGAACTTCTGAAGGGTCTTTTCCCGCATGGACTGCTGGATATCCCCGTGGATGGCCTGGCAGGCGACTCCCCGCATGGACAGCAGGCCAGCCAGCCGGTCGGTCATATTTTTGGTGTTGCAGAAGGCGATGACCCGCTCATATCCGCCCATCTCCAAAAGCCGGACCATGGTGTCCGCCTTCTCGCTGCGCTCCACGTCCAGCCGGTACTGGGCGATGTCCGGGCGGTTGTCCCGGTCGGCCTGGACGGTAATCTCCACCGGGTCGCGCTGGTAGACCCAGGAGATGT
>CASECK010000154.1 GCA_949286295.1 uncultured bacterium
CGCGTGCTTCTTCAGCACCTCGGTGAGGGCGCGCTCGGGCTTGGCCTTCTTGTCGATCCCCTCGAAGGCGGACACGGTCATGTGACGGCGGGAGGGGGTAGTGGGCTTAAAAGTCTTGATAGCCATTTGTCATTTTCCTCCTTACACCATACCTTCGAAGAACTCGATGCTCTTGGAGTCGGCGGTCAGGGTGACCATCGCCTTCTTCCAGCTGGGCCGGCGGCCGGCGGGGCGCATCCCCATGCGCTTCTCCTTGCCCTGCATATTCAGGGTGTTCACCTTGGCGACCTTCACACCGAAAATCTCCTCCACCGCCTTGGCGATCTCAATCTTGTTGGCGGTCTTGGCGACCTGGAAGGTGTAGCGCTTCATCTCGGTCTGCTCCATGGACTGCTCGGTGATGATGGGGCGCTTAATGATGTCATAAGCAGTGGTGGCCATTACGCGTACACCTCCTCGATGATGGCCAGGGCAGCCTTGTCGATGACCAGCTGCCTGGCGTTGACGATGTCGTAGACGCTCAGAACGTTGGCGGTGGTGGTGACCACGCCGGGGATGTTCCGGGCGGACAGGACCACGTTGCGGTTGACGCCGGGGGTGATGACCACCGGCTTGGTGGCGCCGGCGGCGTCCAGGAAGGCCTTCATGGCCTTGGTCTTAATCTCGGCCAGCTCCAGGCCGTCCACCACCAGGATGGCGCCGGAGGCGGCCTTGGCGGACAGGGCGGACTTCAGGGCCAGGCGGCGCACCTTCTTGTTGACGGCGTACCGGTAGGTGCGGGGCTTGGGGGCAAAGACGATGCCGCCGTGGGTCCACTGGGGCGCCCGGGTGGAACCCTGACGGGCGTGGCCGGTGCCCTTCTGGCGCCAGGGCTTCTTGCCGCCGCCGGAGACCTCGGCCCGGGTCAGGGCGCTCTGGGTGCCCTGACGGCAGTTGGCCAGGTGATTCTTGACCACCTCGTGGACCACAGCCGTGTTGGGCTCGATGCCGAAAATGGCCTCGGAGAGCTCGATCTCGCCGATCTGCTTACCGGCCATATCATAAAGGTTCGCTTTAGGCATGACTCAATCTCTCCTTTCCTTACTTGTTGCGGGCAGAGGCCTTCTGCGGGTTGACACGGGCGGAGGCCTTCTGCGGGTTGACGCGGCCGGCCTCGGTGACCTGCTTCTCGGCGTGGACCTTGACGGTGTTCTTCAGGAACACCACGCCGCCCTTGGGGCCGGGGATGGCCCCGCGCACGGCGATGAGGCCCAGCTCCTCGTCCACCTGGACGATGTCCAGGTTCTGGACGGTGACCTGCACATTGCCCATCTGGCCGGCGCCGTCGCGGCCCTTATAGATGTGGCCGGGGGTGGTGCCGGCGCCCAGGGAGCCCTGGTGGCGGTGGACAGGGCCGCCGCCGTGGGTCATACGCTTGACGGCCGCGCCGTGGCGCTTGACCACGCCCTGGAAGCCGTGGCCCTTGCTGATGCCGGTGACGTCCACAAACTCGCCGGCGGCGAACAGGCTGGCGGTGAGCGTGTCGCCCACCTCAAACTTGGAGCAGTCGTCCAGAGGGAACTCTTTGAGGACCTTCTTGAACTCCTCCAGGCCCGCCTTCTTCTGGTGGCCCAGGGCGGGGCGGGTGAGCTTGCGTTCGGGGACCGTGTGGAAGCCCAGCTGGATGGCCTCATAGCCGTCCTTCTCGGCGGTCTTCTTCTGCACCACGGTGCAGGGGCCGGCCTGAATCAGGGTGACGGGCACCACCCGGCCAGCCTCATCGAAGATCTGGGTCATGCCGATCTTTCTCCCGATGATCGCTTTCTCCATGTTGGATGTTTCCTCCTATTTCAAAGGTTATTGGTCGGCCGGCCGCCGCAGGGTCCGCGCAACGCCCCTTCCGCCTCTCTTTGGCGAAAGCTTCGTCCGCTCTCCTGCTCCGCCGCTCCGGATACGGCCCGTTGCGCCGGGCTGGCATCCGGTTTTATCGCCGACTTGACCCGTCCGCCTCCAAACGCGGCGGACAGCGGGTGCAACGAAATTGCGCTGGCAGGCCTTGATTTCAGCCTGCCTGTGAGAATCGCACCATTATCACGCCTGGCCTGTTCGCGGCGCGCGGCTTCCCTCCGGCTCGGGGCACAAACATCCGGGCCTTCGGCCCTGCTTGGTTTGTATCTCTCGCTCCGGTCCGTCCGCGCTGCTCACGACGGCTCGGACGCTTACAGCTTGATCTCGATATCCACGCCGGCGGGCAGCTCCAGGCTCATCAGGGCCTCCACGGTCTTGGGAGAGGGCTTTACCACGTCGATCAGGCGCTTGTGGGTGCGCCGCTCAAACTGCTCGCGGCTGTCCTTGTACTTGTGGACGGCCCGCAGGATGG
>CASECK010000155.1 GCA_949286295.1 uncultured bacterium
CCGCCATCATCTGCCGGGACAGGGTGAGCGCCTCTCTGGCGCTTGCCGCCGGATTTTCCGCCAAAATATAGGGCACCATGCGGTAGGCATACAGCTTGACAGGCAGCCCCACCACCGTCAGGCCCCACAGGATAGTGAACACCGCCCGCAGCAGCGTCGCCTGTACCACATTCCACCACCGCCCCCGCCCAAAGGGGAAAAACATGGCGGAGATGCTGATTTTATCCCGCACCCTGCTCTCCAACAGATAGCGGCGGGCGCCCACGCCCAAAACTCCCACCACCCAGATGGAAAACCACACGCCGCCCAGTACGCCGACAACCGCCAGGGATACGCCGGTCCATCCAGTGAAGCGGGAGCGGTCCAAAAAGGCGAAAAAGGCGGAAAACGGCTGGGTGAGCACCTCAAACATTGGCTTGACGCTCTGGTCTGCCGCCAGCCAGAGGGGGTGTGTTCCATCCATAGGGTCCACATCCAGCCATTTCAGCATCATGTCCCAGTTGGACAACTGTACGCTCTGAAGCGCCACCGGCTCGCTGCCCGGGATGACGCTGATGTCCAGTTCCCGGATAAATCCCACCGAATCGGAAAATTCCGCCCCTGTAAAGGCCAGAAGAAAACAGACCGCCACACTGGCCCACCAGTTTCGGAAAAACTGCCGCCGCCCCAGCCGTTTTATCTCTTTCCTGTTCCACATACTCCGTCCCTCTCTCTTTTTCTCTCACATTACAGGCCTGCGGGGGACTCGTACAGCCAGCTCTCTAAGTTCTCCTCATCCATGACCCGTACCCCCGCCTCCCGAAGCATCTGGGCCGCCACACCCCAGCCGGGGCGGATGGTATGGGTGAAGGTGCCGTCGTAGATATCGCCGCAGCCGCAGGCGGGAGAGCGGGCTTTGAGCACGGCCACGGTACAGCCATGCTCCTGGGCGATTCCCACGACCTGCTCCGCCCCCGACCGGTAGGCGGCGGTCACGTCCCTGCCCTCCCGGTCCAGCACCCGGCCGTCCGTCTGGACCTCCGCCGGGGGTCTGGGCACCTCCAGCCCACCCAGCACCTCCGGACAGACGGGAATCAAGTTATGCCCAGCTCTGTGAAGGTCAAGTACTTGTCTATCCAGGCGGCTGGCCCCGTCGTACCGGCAGGGCTCTCCCAACAGGCAGTGGCTGACCAAGATATTCATATCGCTCCCCCGCTTTCTTGTCTTGTTCCGGTACGGCGCGCCCACGCCGGAAAAAGCGGCTTGCCGGACAGGCAAGCCGCTTTGCATCCCGTCAGTTGGACAGGTAATATTTGACCAAGGTCTGAAGAAGCTCGTCCCGGTCAATCTTCCGAATCAGGGCCCGGGCGTTGTTATGGTTGGTGATATAGGTGGGGTCTTCGGATAGGATGTAGCCCACAATCTGATTGATGGGATTATACCCCTTCTCCTGGAGCGCCTGGTATACCGTGGACAAAATCGCCTTGATTTCCAGGTCGCGCTGATCACCCAGACTGAACTTGCGGGTGAACTCCATATCCCCCATACGAAACACCTCCCGATGCAGCTTCTGACTTAGTCTACTCCAAAACATACCTTGTGTAAAGGGCTTTCCGGAAAATTTAATACAAATGAAATAATTGAGCAGTGTGCGAACGTATTTTCCCGACTGGACTTACAGCGTATCCTCCTCCGCCCGGTCCAGCGCCTGCTCCACGTCAAAGGGCGGGGCGCCGTCCCCGCACGGCGGAACGTCCTCCTGCCCGGGGAAGCCGGGACCGGGAACGCCCCCGCCCTGGCGGTATTTCATCTCCTGCCACTGCTCTTTGGTGACCAGCAGCTGCCGGGGCTTGCTGCCCTCAAAGGGACCGACAATGCCCTTCTCCTCCAACTGATCCACCAGGCGGGCGGCCCGGGCGTAGCCCAGCTTCAGCCGGCGCTGGAGCATGGAGACAGAGGCCTGCCCGGTCTCCACCACCACCTCCGCGGCGGCGTCAATCAGTTCGTCAAACTCGCTGTCCACATCCTCGGGGGCGCTGCCGCCTACACCTTTGGCCCCCTTCTCCTTCTCGGCCGCGTGCTGCTCGATTTCCTGCATCACGTTGTCGTCGTACTGGGCCGCGCCGCTGTTGCGCTTGACAAAGTCCACCACGCCGGCCACCTCCTGGTCAGAGATGAAGCAGCCCTGAACCCGGGTGGGCTTTCCGCTGCCCAGCGGGGAGAAGAGCATATCGCCCCGGCCTACCAGTTTTTCAGCCCCCTGGGTGTCTAAAATGATGCGGGACTCCATGGCGGAGGCCACGGCGAAGGCGATGCGGCTTGGGATGTTGGCCTTCATCAGGCCGGTAATCACGTCGGCGGAGGGGCGCTGCGTGGCGATGACCAGGTGCAGTCCCGCCGCCCGGCCCATCTGGGCCACCCGGCAGATGGACTCCTCCACCTCCTTGGCAGCCACCAGCATCAGGTCGGCCAGCTCGTCGATGACCACCACGATAAAGGGCATCTTCTCCATCCCCTCGGTATGGGCGGCCAGGGCGTTGTATTCCTCCAGCTTGCGCACCCCCACCTCGGAGAAGGTCCGGTAGCGCTTCATCATCTCGGTAACCGCCCACTGCAGGGCACCGGCGGCCTTTTTCGGGTCGGTGACCACGGGGATGAGCAGGTGGGGAATTCCGTTGTAGATGCCAAGCTCCACCATCTTGGGGTCCACCATAATCAGGCGGACCTCCTCCGGGGTGGCCTTGTAGAGCAGGGAGATAATCAGAGAATTGGTACACACCGACTTACCCGAGCCGGTGGTGCCCGCGATGAGCAGGTGGGGCAGCTTTCCGATGTCGCCCACAATGGCCTGTCCGCTGATATCCTTCCCCACGGCGAAGGACACCTTGGACTTGCTGCCAGTGAAGGCCCCGGAGCCGATGACCGAGTGGATGGACACCGGGGAAACCACCTTGTTGGGCACCTCGATTCCCACCACGGAGATTTTATCCGGAATAGGGGCGATGCGCACCCCGGTGGCCCCTAAGGCCAGCGCGATGTCGTCGGCCAGATTGGTCAGCTTGTTGAGGCGCACCCCCTGGTCCAGCTCCAACTCATACCGGGTGACCGACGGGCCGCGGACCACGTGGATAATGTTGGCCTCAATGCCAAAGGAGCGGATGGTGTCCGCCAGGCGCTGGCGGTTGGAGTTGAGCTCTCCCAGCGCCTGGCCGCCGATATCGCCGGCGCTCTCCCGAAGCAGGGACAGGGGGGGATACTGATAGGGGGCCGCCTCCTGCCCCATGGCCTGCTGAATATCCTGGGCCACTTGCGCCGCCTGGGCCTCCGCCTCCTGGCGGGTAAGCTTGGCTGGCTCTGGGGCGGGGACGGGCTCAGGCTCCGGCGCAGAGTCGGCGGCCTGCTCGGTCTGGGAGGCGGCGCCGGGGGGCGGCGCCGTCACCGGCGGAACCACAGGGATGGGCCGTGGCGCGGCCGGGACGGCCTGCTGCTCGGGCTGGACAGGCGCCTGTTCCGGCATGGGCCCCTCTTCCCTGTCCCCCTGGCGCGTCAGCAGCTGGTCGGGAGAGGGCACCCTCGGACGGCGGTCAAAAAAGCTGCGCTTGCGCTGAAGGCCCGGCTCCTGCTTCCCCACCAGCGGCCCCTCGTCCACCGGGATGTCGATGGAGGACCGGACCGACTGCTGGGAATGGCCGGCGGGCTGCTCCTGGGAAACTTCCTGCCGGCTCCGGCGCGGAACGGGCTCCGCCTCCGGCTCATACTCATACTTTGGCCGGTCCATGATCCAACGGGCGATGTCCGCAGGGGTGCGGTTGAAGGCGGCCAGGCCGGCCACCGCCCCCAGCAGGAGAAAGACCATGGCTGCGCCGGCCTTGGTAAACATGGACACGCAGCCCTGGGCGATGACGCCCCCCAGTCCCCCGCCAGAGCGCAATTCCATTCCGCTGTCCACCAGGGCGTTCCACAGCGCCGCATCCCAGGGCAGCGGCTGCGCCATCAGGCTGTGGAGCAGGCAGGAGAATACCACCGGCAGCAGCAGCGCACACGTCAGCCGCAGCCGCACCGGCCTGCCCCGGTGAAAGGCCAGAATGTAGGCCATCAGCAGCAGGGCCGGGGGCATCAGCCAGAAGCCATAGCCCAGCAACCCCTTGAGCGCGCCGCAGAACAGGTCGATAAAAATGGCCTGCATATGAAAGTATCCAAAGCCGGAAAACACAGCCAGCAGCAGGCAAACCGCCGCTCCGATTTCCCGGCGGTAGGGCCTCCGCTCCGGCGCGGCGGTACTCCGGCCCTTTCCGCCGCCGCGTTTTGTCTTGGTAGAGGCGGCGGCCCGGCCCCCGGAGCCGCGGGCACGGCCGCCCCCTGTTTTCTTTTGTGCAGATGACATATCGTCAGGTCCTTTCCGGAATAGATGGCTCTGTCAGAACGCTCACGCGGCGGGCGCCAAGGTCCAGCCGCTGAGGCTGAGAATCAGGAACAACGCGCCCGCCCCCCAGCAGTAATAGGCAAAGGCGCCAAACTTCCCCTTGGAGGCCAGCAGGTTCACAAGTCCGATGGAGAAATATCCCACCACCCCGGCCACGGCCATGCCCAGCAGATACTTGGGCAGCATGGCGGTGTCCAGAGAGGACTCCCGGACGGCGTCCACCACCTCCAGCAAGGTGGCTCCCAGCACGGCGGGCAGAGACAGCAGGAAGGAGTAGCGCACGGCAAATTTCCGCTCCAACCCCAGGGCCATGCCGGCGGCAATGGTGCTGCCTGACCGGGACAGACCGGGCAGCGTGGCAAACCCCTGGGCCACGCCAATCAGCAGCGCATCCTTCAGGGTGGTGTTCCTGGCGCTCTTACGCCCTCTGGCCATCCGGTCAGATAGGAACAAAACCACGCCGGTGAACAGGAGAATGGCGCTTACCGCCGCCGGATAGTTGCCCACCTGCTCCACATAGCCTTTCAGCGGAAGAACCAGGAACAGCGGCAGGGTACCCACAATCAGCAGAAGAACCAGCCTGCGCGCCTCGGGCGGGTTGCCGGTGGACCGCTCCCGGGAGAACAGGGCGGCAATTCCCCGGAAAAACTCCAGGACCATCTCGGCCACATCCTGAAAGTAGTACACGCACACCGCAAGCAGGGTGGCAAAATGCAGCAGGATATTGAAGAGATTGTCCGGCGTCTCCATGCCGAAAAAATGCTGAAACAGGGTGAGATGGCCGGAACTGGAGATGGGAAGGAACTCGGCCACCCCCTGGACAAACCCCAAAACGGCAGACATCAGGTAGTTCAACTCTATGTACCCCCTAAAGGCATAAAATCACTGATACTATATTAGCACAAGTCCCGGGAAAATGCCAGCCTTTTCTTACCGTGTTATGTAAAGCAAGGGGTAGCGTTTCGCTCCCCTGCCCTCTGCCCCTTAGGCGCGGCTGGCAGCGGTCTTTTATCCCCCTCGCCGCGCCGTCCCATCTGAGACGGGGCCACCCGGAGGAGAACTGCCGGCCCCCCTCCGGTCCTGAATCATCCGGTGCAGCTCGGCCAGCGCGTCGGACAGGCCGCCGATTTGGTCGATGAGGCCCAATCCAACCGCCTCTTCGCCGTAAATGACGCTGCCCACGTCAGCGGCCAGCTCCCCGGTTTGCAGCATCAGCTTTGTAAAGGACTCTCGCTTTATATGACTGTTGGCCGTTACAAACTGAATGATGCGCTCCTGGACCCGCTCGAAATAGTAAAAGGTCTGGGGCACGCCGATGACCAGTCCGTTCAGCCGCACCGGGTGAATGGTCATAGCCGCCGACGGGGCGATGAAGGAGCGCATAGCCGACACCGCCAGCGGCACCCCGATGGAGTGGCTTCCGCCCAGTACCAGAGACACCGTCGGTTTGGACATGGAGGCGATGAGCTCGGCGATGGCCAGCCCCGCCTCCACGTCTCCGCCGCCGTTGTTGAGCAAAATCAGCAGTCCGTCAATGTCCGGGCTGCCCTCCACCTCCGCCAGCAGCGGCAGCACGTGCTCGTACTTGGTGCTTTTGCTGGTGGGGGGCAGCAGCTGATGCCCCTCAATCTGCCCGACGATGGTGAGCACATAGATGGTATCCTGTCCGGTCCGCACCAGAGCGGACCCTAAGTCAAGGATGGGCCGCATCTCCTCCCGCGCCTGCTCCAGACCGCCGGGCTGCTGTGTCTCTTCTTCCTGCATAGGTCCCCGCGCTCCCTTCTTCTTTCCCTTAGCGTGTGCCGGACAGGGCCATTTTAACCAACTCTACGCTCCGTAGGTTGCCTTCCAACGGTTTTTTTGCTATCATGGCCGGGAAAGCGAGGGTTCCGCCATGGACAACATACAATTTGGGGCTTTTGTAGCCCAGCTGAGAAAAGAAAAGAATCTCACCCAGAGAGAGCTGGCCCAGCGGATTCATGTGACGGACAAGGCTGTCTCAAAATGGGAGTGCGGCAAAGGATTCCCGGACCTAAAGCTGCTGCAGCCACTGGCCGGTGCGCTGGACGTGTCTCTGGTAGAGCTGCTCCAGGGGACGCGCTCCCCCGCCTCCACCCTCACCAAGGAGGAGGCGGGCCAGGCGGCGGTGCGGGCCATGGAGCAGTCCCAGAGGACCACCGCCCGGCGGTATCTGAAGCTGCTGCGGTGGCTGCTCACCGGAATCGGGGCCGGGTGCCTGACCGCCCTGATTCCCTGCCTGGTGGCAGCCGCCGGAATCTGGCAGCTGTCCTCCCGGAACTATGACATCATTGGCGGCGCCGACGGCCCGACCGCTATTTTGACCGCCACCGCGGCGGTCACCCCGCCCCTGTGGCTGGCCATTGGCCTGCCCCTGGTCATTCTGTGCTTGTGCACCGTCCTCTCCGTCCGGGTGTGGAAGGTGGAAAGGAGACTGAGATGAAACAAACCTTCATTGTATGCTTATGTTGCGCGCTGTTCCTTTTTGCTGGCTGCGGCGGGCGGGCCGCCCCGGCCCCCGATGTCTCCATCACGCCCTGGAGCGAAACCAGCCAGTGGCCGGACAATGAGTTCACCCGGATGATACCGCAGCCGGCAACCGGTACGGTTTGCGCCACCATGGAGGGGACCTCCGCCGGCTATGATTTTTTTGCTGTCCAGTTGGACCGGCTCTCCCGGGCGGAGATTCAGGACTACCTCCTGACGCTGGAGCAGGCCGGCTATGAGAGCCTCGCCGGTGAGCTGGGCTTTGAACCCTCTGTGGAAGGGGTCACGGTGGGCGACCTGCTCTACCGGGACGGGACCTACCTCAGCCTTGCAGCCGGAGACCGCGGAGAGGACAACTCCCTGGGGCTGCTGATCTCACGGCTGTCAGAGGGATAAGATACGGGCGCGGACAGCCAGGTCCGCGCCCGTATTTTTGCCTCATATCCAATACAAAACCGCTAAAAATGCCAGGTTCATCAGGGTGAACCACAGCAGGTAGCGCTGTTTTTCCCCGGGATAGCGGTTTGCCACCTGCTTATAGGAGATCAGGCTGGCCATAGAGGCGATGAGGGTACCCAGGCCGCCGAGGTTCACCCCTATAATCAGCTCCCGCAGGTCTGCGCTGTACCGGGACAGCAGCATGGCGGCGGGCACGTTGCTGATTATCTGGCTGAGCAGCACCCCCACCAGGCGGTCCCGGCCGGCCATCACGCCGGTGAGCCAGGCCTCCACTCCGGACAGGTGCTTGACGTTGCCCACAAACAGAAAGAAAAACAGGAAGGTGAACAGCAGGGAGTAATCCACCGCGGCAAACAGGGAGCGCTCCTTCCACAGCACGGCCAGAGTCACCGCCACAAGCAGCACCCCATGGGGCGCCACGCCCCCCACCGTAAGCACGCATAACAAAAACAGCGCCCCATAGAACCCGACGCTCCCCCATCTCATCCCAGCGCAGCGGCCCACCTCAATATGCAGGCCGGACTGCCGGTACCCAAAAAAGATTCCGGCCAGCAGCAAAAGCGCCGACGCCAGGACCCAGGGGAAGGTCAGGCGGAGGAAGGCCGGGATGCTCAGTCCCGACAGGGAGAAGAGATAGAGATTTTGGGGATTTCCGATGGGCGTGGCCATACTGCCCAGATTGGCGGCAAGGGTCATCAGCACCACGGTGTAGCACACCCTCTCCCGCTGGTCAGCCATCTCCAGCAGCATGATGCCAAAGGGGACAAAGGTAATCAGAGCCACGTCGTTGGTGATGAGCATACTGCTTGCAAAACACAGGAATACCAGCGTACACACCAGGCCCCGCACCGTACCCACGCGGCCCAGCACCTGCCCGGCCACATACTGAAGAAAATTCTGCCGCCGCAGCCCTTCCACAATGAGCATCAGGCAAAACAGGATAATCAGGGTGTCGAAATCAAGGTAGGACAGATACTCCAGGCCAGGCGGCACAATCAGGCAGGAGGCCGCCGCCAGCACCAGGGAGACGGTGAGCACCGCATCCCGGCGGAACACGGCAAGAATTTTCTTAGCTGTCATACCGGCCCTCTCTCATGGGAAAGGACCGCGCTGAGCGGCCCTTTCCAGCTCTTGTCAACTTGTTTAACACTTATCCTCTGGATTGCTCAAAGACCGCCTTTACGCCCTTGAAGGTCATATAGCAGTCCAGCTTGCCCACCGTCTCAAAGGGGGCGTGCATGGACAGCACCGGGACCCCGGCGTCCAGCGTGTCGATGTCCCGCTCGGCCATATAGGCGGCCACGGTGCCGCCGCCGCCGGCGTCCACCTTCCCCAGCTCGGCCATCTGCCACACCACGCCCGCGTTGTCCAGCACCCGGCGGACCTGGGCCACCAG
>CASECK010000156.1 GCA_949286295.1 uncultured bacterium
GGCCGAGGGGGGCATCGCCGAGCTGCGCAACAAGGTGGACTCCCTGGTCATCATCCCCAACGAGCGGCTGAAGCTGGCCACCGATCAGAAAATCACCATGGTCAACGCCTTCGAGATTGCCGACGACGTGCTCCAGCAGGCCGTGCAGTCCATCTCCGACCTCATCAAGAACACCGGGTTTATCAACCTGGATTTTGCCGACGTGTCCGCCGTGATGAAGGACGCCGGCCGGGCTCATATGGGCGTGGGCCGGGCCGCGGGCAAGAACAAGGCCGAAGAGGCCGCCCGTATGGCCATCTCCAGCCCCCTGCTGGAGACCTCTATCAACGGCGCCCGGGGCGTGCTGATCAACGTCACCGGCTCCATGGACATCGGCCTGGAGGAGGTGGAGACCGCCGCCAACCTGGTGCAGGAGGCCGCCCACCCCGAGGCCAACATCATCTTCGGCGCCGCCTTTGACGAGAGTCTGGAGGACGAGATTCGGGTCACCGTCATCGCCACCGGCTTTGAGGAGGCCGCCGCCGCGGCCCAGCAGCCGGCCGCCCGGCCCTCCAGCAGCGCGGAGCAGGAGGAGGAAGGCCAGCTCCAGGAGGAGCAGGAAGAGGCCTCCGCCACTGGGGAGAAGGCCGCCGTCAGCGACGACGACTGGGACATTCTGGAGCGCATCTTCAGCAAGAAGAAATGATACTCTCCCGCCCTGCCGGCCACCGGCGGGGCGGGTTTCTTTTGCCGCTGCGCCCATTTTTGGAAAAAAGCGCGGCGAAGGGAGGCGTTTTTCTTGAAAAAGGGCCTCGACCGGGCGGGAAAAATATGCTATAATGTCCCATCTCTATTCCATACCGGCTCCGGCCGGAGAAAGCGAGGCGAACGCACATGAACAATCAGGACAGGCTTCCCCGGCCCATCAAGGTCATCGGGCACCGCAATCCGGACACAGACTCCATCTGTGCCGCTATCGCGTACAGCCGCCTGAAGAATATTCTGGACCCCGGCCACCCCTGCGAGCCCTGCCGGGCCGGCCTGCTCAACCGGGAGACCGAGTTTGTGCTGGACTACTTCCAGGTCCCCGCCCCCCCGCTGTATACCGACGTCAGCCCCCAGATTCGTGACGTGGATATCCGCGCCATGGAGGGGGTGGACGGCGAGATGAGCCTGCGCCGGGCCTGGATGACCATGCGGGACCAGCAGATTGACACCCTGTGCATCGTGGACGAAGAGCAAAATTTAAAGGGCGTGGTCACCGTCAAGGACGTGGCCACCGCCAACATGGACGGCCTGGACCCCAACATTTTGCAGGCCGCCCAGACCAGCTATCAGAACATCCTGGATATTTTAGAGGGCTCCGTCCTGGTGGGGGACATCCGGGACAAGCGGGTGGAGGGCCGCATCATCATCGGCTCTGGCAGCGCCGAGCAGATTGAGAAATCCATCACCCCCGGGGACGTGGTCATCGTCTCCAACCGCAGCGAGAGCCAGCTGGCCGCCATCGAGATGGGGGCCGGCTGCGTGGTGGTGTGCTCCGACGGCCGGGTGTCCAAGACCATCCGGATGCTGGCCGAGGAGTTGGGGTGCATCATGATCACCACCCCGAAGAACACCTATGTCTCCGGCCAGATGATCAGTCAGGCCGCCCCCATCCGCCACTACATGACCCGGGAGAATCTGCTGACCTTCAACCTCCACACCCCGGTGGAGTCGGCCACCAAGGTTATGGCCGCCACTCGGTTCCGCTACTTCCCGGTGCTGGACGACGACGGGCACTATATGGGCGTGGTCTCCCGCCGGAACATGATGGGCCTGCACAAAAAGCAGCTGATTTTGGTGGACCACAACGAGAAGAACCAGGCGGTGGAGGGCATCGACCAGGCTGAGGTGCTGGAGATTATCGACCACCACCGCCTGGGCTCCATGGAGACCGACGGGCCGGTGTACTTCCGGAACGTGCCGGTGGGCTGCACCTGCACCATTGTTTACCAGATGTACCAAGAAAACGGCGTGGACATCGACCGGACCACCGCCGGCCTGCTGCTGTCCGCCATTTTGTCGGACACCCTGATGTTCCGCAGCCCCACCTGCACCCCCGTGGACGAGAAGGCGGCCCGGCGCCTGGCGCAGCTGGCCGGGGTGGAGCTGGAGCAGTACGCCGACGCCATGTTCGAGCACGGCGGCGACGTGAGCGGCAAGACCGCCGAGGAGGTGTTCAACACCGACTATAAGATATTCAACAGCGGGGACGTGCGCTTTGGCGTGGGCCAGGGCAGCTATATGGTGGAGAGCAACCGGAAGGCCAGCCAGGAGCTGGTCGGCCCCTACCTGCCCGCGGCCCTGGAGAAGCAGGGGCTGGACTATATCTTCTATATGTTCACCGACGTGCGCGGCGCCAGCACCGAGCTGATGATGGCCGGCAAGGGGGCCCAGGCCCTGGTGCGCCGCGCCTTCGGGGTCGAGGTCCAGGACGGCCTGGCCGTCCTGCCCGGGGTGGTCAGCCGGAAAAAGCAGCTGTTGCCCCGGCTCATCAGCGCCATGAAGGAAGAGCAGGAGTAAAATAGACAAAACGCCGCCCAGGCCGAAGGCCTGGGCGGCGTTTTGTCTGTCCGGCACTCACCGGCGGCAGGAGAGCACGTTGTTGGTCAGGGCCTCCAGCACGTCGTAGCGCTCCATCTCAAAGCTCTTGGTCATGGCCAGGGCCTCCTCCATGTCCAGGTCCACGATGCGCCCGACCCGGGTGGCCACGATGCGGTTGCCCTTCCCGGCCAGCAGGACCTGAATGGCCTCATAGCCCATGCGGCTGGCGGTCTCCCGGTCCCGGGCGGAGGGGGAGCCGCCCCGCTGGATGTGGCCCAGGACGGTGACCCGGGGGTCGATGCTGATCTCCTCCTTGATGCGCTTGGCAATCTCATAGGCGCTGGCGGCGCCCTCGGCGGTGACCACCATATAGTGGGTGGAACCGGCCAGCCGGGCCTTTCGGATGTTCTCCACCACGTCGTTTTCAAAGTCCAGGGGCCGCTCGGGGATGAGCACGGCGGTGGCGCCCACGGCGATGCCCACATACAGGGCCAGATAGCCCGCGTGGCGGCCCATCACCTCCACCACCGAGCAGCGCTCGTGGGACTGCATGGTGTCCCGAAGCTTGTCGATGCAGTCGATGGCGGTGTTGCAGGCGGTGTCAAAGCCGATGGTGTAGTGGGAGCAGCCGATGTCGTTGTCGATGGTGGCGGGGATGCCCACCACGCTCAGGTCGATGCCGTCCTCGGCAATCTGCCGGGACAGGGCCAGCGCCCCCCGGAAGGTGCCGTCGCCGCCGATGGCCACGATGCCGTCCAGGCCCAGCAGCTTGCAGGTGCCGATGGCCTTGGCCCGGCCGGGGCGGTCCTTGAACTCCTCGCTGCGGGCGGTATAGAGGATGGTGCCGCCCTTGTTGATGATGTGGCTGACGCTGGGGCTGTCCAGCCGGACAAAGTCGTTGGAAATCAGGCCGCTCCAGCCCCGGCGGATGCCGATGCACTCGATACCCTGGCCGACAGCGGTGCGGACCACGGCGCGCACCGCGGCGTTCATGCCGGGGGCGTCGCCTCCGCTGGTCAGCACGCCGATGCGTTTCACCTGTTTGCTCATAGTGGGGGTCCTCCTTTATCAGTGGTAGGGGGCGCTGGGTCGCGGGGTGGAAGTTTTTTCAACCCATTATGT
Organism: uncultured bacterium; assembly: GCA_949286295.1. GTDB lineage: Bacteria > Bacillota > Clostridia > Oscillospirales > Oscillospiraceae > Lawsonibacter. The sequence continues at coordinate 3,688 of CASECK010000156.1, forward strand.
CACCGTTTCCCGCCGCTGTCAAGGGCGGCGCGGGGGGAGGAGGCCTGGAAAAAAAGGCGAAAAAAATATCATTTTCCTGTTGACAACCATCGGGCGGTTTAGTATAATAATCAAGCCGTCGCAAGTGCGGGGGCAAGCTGGGGAGCATAGCTCAGCTGGTAGAGCACGTGCCTTACAAGCATGGGGTCACAGGTTCGAGTCCTGTTGTTCCCACCACCGCTCATCTGAGCGCGTCCTCCCTCGGACTACCTGGCTCGGTAGTTCAGTTGGTTAGAACGCCGGCCTGTCACGCCGGAGGTCGAGGGTTCAAGTCCCTTCCGAGTCGCCACTTATTTCTCCTGACTGGAGTTGCCTGATGCGCCATCCGAAGGATGAGGCAAAGGCC
>CASECK010000157.1 GCA_949286295.1 uncultured bacterium
CGAGGAGTGGACCGTGGACCCGGAGCAGTTTGCCTCCAAAGGGCGCAACACCCCCTTCGCCGGATGGAAGGTGAAGGGGAAGGTCAAATATACCATCGTCAAAGGCCAGGTAATCTACCAGGAGCGCTGACCCGGGGGAGACCGGGAGGGAGCGCCGGTGAAAAAACAGGCCGCCCCCGCTGAAACGAGATGGATTCTGGCCGCCTGTACGAGAAAAGAAAGGAATGAGCAGAAGATGTCCTTTGATACGCTGCAAGATAAAATCCGCGCCATGAAGAACCCCACCGTGGCCGGGCTGGACGCCCGAATCGAGTACGTCCCCCCCCACATCCGCCAGGCCGCCTTTGCGGAGCGCGGCGTGGGCCTGGAGGGGGCCTGCGAGGCCATCTGGCAGTTTAATCAGGGCCTTATCGACGCCTGGTGCGACATCGTCCCCGCCGTCAAGCCCCAGAGCGCCTACTATGAGAACCTGGGCTGGCGGGGGATGGAGCTACTGGAGCGCACCATCCGCTACGCCAAGAGCAAGGGCCTGTTCGTCATCGCCGACATCAAGCGGGGGGACATCGGCTCCACCGCCGCCGCCTATGCCGAGGGCTGGCTGTCCGGGGCCAAGATTGAGGGACAGGTGTTCCAATCCTTCGACGCCGACTGCGTCACCCTCAACGGCTACATGGGCTCTGACTCCATCAAGCCCTTTTTAGAGGCGGCCCGGGCGGAGGACAAGTGTGTGTTCGTGCTGGTCAAGACCTCCAATCCCGGCTCCGGGGAGCTCCAGGACATCGTGGCCGGGGACCGGCTGGTGTACCAGGTGATGGGCGATCTGAACGAGCGCATCGCCGCCGGCACCGAGGGCAAGTACGGCTATACCGCGGCCGGCGCGGTCACCGGGGCCACCTATCCCGACGACATCAGACGGCTGCGCCGCCGGCTGGAGCACACCTTTTTCCTGGTGCCCGGCTACGGGACCCAGGGGGGGACCGCCGCCGGCGTGGCCAACGCCTTCGACAAGTACGGCCACGGGGCCATCGTCAACTCCTCCCGGGGGCTGATGTGCGCCTGGCAGAAGACCGGGGGGGATGGGCGTGACTTCGCCCAGGCCGCCCGGGACGCGGCCCTGGCCATGAAGGAGGACCTGGGGCGGTTTGTGACCGTGCTGTGAGCCCAGGAGGGTGTGACGATGGCAGCTGTATGCGCGTTCTGCGGCGCCCCTCTGGGGCTGTTTGGGCGGGAAACCCTGGTGTGCGGAAATACCAGCCAGCCGGTATGTAAGGAGTGCTGGGGGAACTATCTGGACGTCCCGGACGGGGAGCGGGTGGAGATTCTGCTGCGCTCGGGCCACCCGGCGGACCCGGACAAGCTGCGGCAGAGCTATGAGGCCCAGCAGCGCCGGGAGAAGGAAAAGCGGGCCGCCCGGATGAGCGGACTGGCCTGCCCGCGCTGCGGCGGCGCCATGCTCCGCCTGGGCCGCCAGACCTTTAAGCTGGGGGAGGAGACTCTGTTTTTCTCCGATCTCAACCGGCTGGCCAGCGGGTCGCTGGAGCTGGAGCTGCTGGCCTGTGAGGGGTGCGGCAAGGTGGAGTTCTATCTGCCCGGCGAGGAGAAGGCGCATACCTGAGAGCAAAGAAAGCGGGGAGTGAACCCAATGAAAGTAGAACGTAAATGCAAAATCGTCTCCAAAAAGCGGCTGAACCACGACGCCGTCTATATGGTGCTGGAGGCGGGGGATATGGTCCGTACCTCCTGGAGGGGGCCGGGACAGTTCGTCCACATCAAATGCGGGGATTCCCTGCTGCTCCGGCGCCCCATCTCGGTGTGCTCCTGTCAGGAGGATGAGCCGGAGGACCTGGTGGCCATCGCCTTCGAGGTCCGGGGGGAGGGCACCCGGTGGCTGGCCGGCCGGAGCGAGGGGGACACCCTGGACGTGATGGGCCTGCTGGGCAACGGGTTTGCGGTGAGGCCCGAGGGCCGCTACCTCTTGGTGGGGGGCGGTATCGGCATCCCCCCCATGCGGGGGTGCGCCCAGTACACCCAGGGCCGCTCCACCGCCATTCTGGGGGGGCGCTCGGCGGACAAGATTATCCTCCGGGACCTCTTTGAACAGGAGTGCGCCCAGGTGCTCCTGGCCACCGACGACGGCTCCCTGGGCCACCACGGCTTTGTGGACGCCCTGGTGCGGCAGGAGCTGGCGCGGGACAAGGGCTATGACGCCGTATTGGCCTGCGGCCCCAGGCCCATGCTGCGCAGCGTGGCAAAGGCGGCGGAGGAATTTGGCCTTCGCTGTCAGGTGTCCATGGAGGAGCGGATGGGCTGCGGCGTGGGGGCCTGTCTGGTGTGCGCCTGCGACATGAAGGACGGCGCCCGGAGGCACGTGTGCAAGGACGGCCCGGTATTCGACGCCAGGGAGGTGGACTGGGATGCCTAATGTGGACATGAGCGTCACCCTGGCCGGGGTGAGGCTGAAAAACCCGGTGGTGGTGGCCTCGGGCACCTTCGGCTTTGGCCGGGAGTACGGCCAGTTTTACGGCTTGGGGGAGCTGGGCGGCATCTGCGCCAAGGGCCTGACCCTGCATCCCCGGGAGGGCAACCCCGCCCCCCGCATTGCCGAGACCCCCATGGGAATTCTCAACTCGGTGGGCCTTCAAAACCCGGGGGTGGACGCCTTTATCGAAGAGGAGCTGCCGTTTCTGCGGCAGTTTGACACCAAAGTCATCGCCAATATCTCAGGCAACACCCCGGAGGAGTACGGAATCATGTGCGAGAAGCTGGCCGGAGCCGGGGTGGACCTGATTGAGGTGAATATCTCCTGCCCCAACGTGAAGGCGGGAGGGCTGGCCTACGGCACCCGGCCCGAGCTGGCCGCCGAGGTCACCAAGGTGGCCAAGGCCCACGCGGGGCCGGTGCCCGTGATGGTCAAGCTGTCCCCCAACGTCACCGACGTCACGGAAATTGCCAAGGCCGCGGCCGGTGCTGGCGCCGATGCCCTGTCCCTCATCAATACCATCCGGGGGATGCGCATCGACGTGAACACCCGCCGGCCCATTTTAAAGATGAACACCGGCGGCCTGTCCGGCCCCGCCGTGCTGCCTGTGGCGGTGCGCATGGTGTGGGAGGCGGCCTGTGCCGTCCCCGGCCTGCCCATCCTGGGCATGGGCGGGGTGTCCAAGGGGGAGGACGCCGCCCAGATGATGCTGGCCGGGGCCAGCGCCGTGGCGGTGGGCACCGCCCTGTTTGCCGACCCGTACGCGCCGCTGAAGGTGCGGGACGAGCTGGCCGCCCTGGCCGGGCGGCAGGGACTGGCCAGGGTGTCGGAGCTCACCGGCGGGGTAAAGCCCTGGTGATGTTGTGCGGAATTTGATTTGCCCGCCCCAGGCGGGCAAATCAAATTCCCAACTTTTTGCTGGAGGAGAGCGCTGACGACATGACGACACTCTATCTCATCCGCCACGCCGAGGCGGAGGGCAACCTCTACCGGCGCATCCACGGGCATTATGACGCCCTGGTCACCGGCAACGGCTTTGCCCAAATCGCGGCCCTGGAGGAGCGCTTTCGGGACATCCCCGTGGACGCGGTGTATGCCAGCGACCTGCACCGGACCATGACCACCG